>JAGWYX010001074.1 GCA_018969165.1 Verrucomicrobiota bacterium | reverse complement strand
GAGGCCGTCGAGGAATCCGCGGCCAAACGGCAATGGGTCAAGGTCTGAGTCGCCGTTCAGCGATTGCGGGGCGGCGCCGTTGCCGTCCCCGAATCCTTTAGGCACCGCGGCCACCCTGCATGAATCGCGTCGGCGTCGCTCTGATTGGTTGCGGCGGGATCTCACTGCAGAACCATCTGCCGGGTCTGGCGCTGTGTCCGCAGGCCACGGTCGTGGCGCTTTGCGACACGGATGCGGGCGCGCTGGAGCGGGCCCGGCGGGCCTTGGACGTGGCCGTGATCACGACGCGCTACGAGGACATTCTCCGGCGGGCGGACGTGCAGGCCGTCATCCTCGCCACGCCGAACGTGTCGCACGCGCCGATCGCCCTGGCGGCGGTGGCGGCCGGCAAGCATGTCTTCTGCGAAAAGCCGATTGCCATGAACCTGGCCGAGGCGGAACGGATGTGCGCGGCCGCGCGCCAGGCCGGCGTGCGGCACATGACGGCGTTCACCTACCGCTTCGTGCCGGCGATGCGCTACCTGGCGCACCTGGTCCGAACCGGGCAATTGGGCGAGCCGTGCCATTTCCGCGCCTGCCGCTTGCAGGACTGGGGTCAACGGGCCATCGGCTGGCGACAGGTGGCCCGGCTGGCGGGAACGGGCGAGTTGGGCGACATGCTCTCGCATCGCATTGACTACGCGCACCTGTTGGTCGGACGCGTCGATCGCCTGGCGGCCGCCACCCGGCGCTTTCACGACCAACGCGAGGGCCAACCCTCCGATTTGGAAGATTGGGCGGCGCTGGTGGCCGACTTCACCAACGGCGCGACCGGCGTCTGGGAGAGCTCGAAGGTGGCGACCGGCCGGGGCGAAGGCGCCCACAGCCAGGACTACGTCGAGGTCAACGGCACCGAGGGCTCCGCGGTCTTCCAACTCGAACACCCCCACGAACTCCAGGTGGCCCGCCGCGGCGAGCCGGCGCTGCGAACTGTCCCGGTCCCGGCCGAATTTCTCAAGTGGCCCGGCTCTCCCCGCGACCCGGCGCAAGGCGATCCGCTGATCAGTTTCCGTTACGATCAGGATTTCGAGTTCATCCAGGCCATTGTCGAGCAGCGGCCGTGCGTGCCGTCGTGGGTCGAGGGCGCGCAAGCCCAAGCCGTCATGGACGCCGCGGTAACCGCCGCGCGGGAGCGGCGCTGGGTGACGGTGCCTTCGCTATGAACCGGACGGCTATGGCGCCTTCGTTCCTTGACCCGATGCTCGGAAGGGCGACGGCCTCCGCACGCGCCGGGACGGCACCGCCCTACCGGGTTCATGGTCCCACGGCACGGTCGCGGAACCGTGGGGCTCCGCATGACTGACAAGAAACAGCCAGCCAAGACCGCGGTGGTAACCGGCGCCGGCAGCGGCGTGGGGCAGGCGGTCGTGTGGCTGCTGGCCCGTCACCATTGGCGCGTCGTCCTGGTGGGCCGCCGGGTGGAAGCCCTGGAAACCACCGTCCGGCAGGCCGAGCGCCCCGCGGCGAACTTCCTGGTCTGCGCCTG
>JAGWYX010000145.1 GCA_018969165.1 Verrucomicrobiota bacterium | reverse complement strand
GTTCCTCTGACTGCGAAAGGTGTCCGGGCCGCGCAGTCGAGGCCCGGCATGAACCTCGGCGCCGGCGCTACATGAGCTGGGCCAGAAAGGGCGCCTTCTCTCCCCGACTCTCCTCCGCTGGCGTATGGGTTTAGCGGCTCGGGATCGGGAGGTAGGAGGGCTTCCCATGAACCGCCAGATCGACCGCCAGGTTTTGGAGTGCGCCAGTCTTCTGGCGCTCTTCGGTGTGGTTCGGCCCCTCGCAAAGCGGCGGACGACCGCCGCAGTCCAAGACGCTGTCGCGCCGGCGCCGACCGGTTCCAGTTCATGGCCCCGTTGCATGTGCCATCGCGCAAGTGCGTTTCCATGAGCCCGGTAGCAGGGGACGTGAGTCCGCTCAAACTCGGTCCGGGGCCAATCTGAGCCGACTGACGTCGGCTGCTACGGGGCCCTTTCCGATTCACGGTCTCGATGTGGGTCTGGCATTGGAGGTGGCGGCCTCCCATAGAAGGCCCAGCGGCAGGGTCGTCTGGTTTGAGGGGGAGCGCACACGTCTGGCGTGCCGCCTTGGGCGTCTCGCCCAGGCTTCCATTCGCCGCGACGGGGTTGGCGGCCGTAGCCCTACCCGGTCACTGGTAATTGATCACCAAGTTGGTCTTACCGAGCTGGACGCCGGTCACTTTCGGGGCGTTGCCGCTGGCAACACTCAGCCGGTAGAACTGGTCGCCAGAAGGCAGGGCAATCGTGATCGTCTTGGCGTTGGTGTCGATCACCGCGGCGGTCTCGGTGGCGAAGGCGTTGGTCAGCGACGCGGCCGATTGCAACGCGACGGACGCCGGCGCCGCATTCGTCGCCGGGACGAAGACCAGGTAATTCATCGCCATGGCGCCGTTGATGGTGTCGCTCGCCGGGTCGGCCAGCGTCAATCGGAAGGTATTGGTGCCGGACAGACTGACGGTCTTGAGATTGCCTTGCGCATCGGTCAACGGCACATATTGGTAGATGCTCCGCATCCCCGTGCTCGGCACCAGGAACGGGCCGACCGCCGTGTTGGTTTGATTGGTCGAGGTCGTGTCACCGGTGATCAGGTCGAAGCGGACGTGCTGCGGCGCGGTGTTGGCGACGCGCAGGTAAACGTTGTAACTGCCATTTGTTGCAAAGACCCGGGTGTAGTCCATCCACTCGCCGCCCTGGGTCTGGGCGACTTCGTATTCCGGCAGGTTATTGGTCGCGTATTTCTGTCGGATGGTGTCGTTGGACACCGCGTCGGGAGTCACGTCGTTTGACTGGATTTCAACCGAACCGGCCTGGGTGGCGACCCCGTCGCCCGGCCGGTAGGCATAATTGGCATTCGGGGCGGCGGTCGTGAAGTAGTCCACGTTGTTCGTGCCGATGAGGTTGTAATACCCTACGCCGTTGCCGTTGATCTGGTTGCCGTTGACATCCAAGCCCGAGGGCGGCGGGTTGTCCTGGAACTGGCCGCCGCTGTAGTTGTAATCTTCGACCTCGACCACCTTGACGCCGGGTGAATCGAGGAACGCTTCGCTGAAAGTGTCGAAGGCGAAGGTATTGGTCGTGGCCTGGCCGGTGGCGTTCGACAGGATGATGCTGGCATTGTAAACGGCGTTCGACTCGAGCCCATTGAAGGCGACCGTGGCATTAGTGGCGCTGCCGCCGATCACCAGACTGCTGGAGACATCCGTGCCGTTGAGCAGGAGGTGAATGGCATTGGTCAGGACGGCGTTAGTCGAGAGGGTGCTGGCGGTGAAGGTAAGCCCGCTGGCCGCCGGGTAGAAGTTGGCGTCGGCAGCGGGCGACCGGTTGACGACCTGGGGCCAGCCTGGAACGCTGGCCGGCGTCGCCGGGAAGGCGAGGAGGTTGGTAGGCGCATTGGCCAAGGTCGTGGCAATGTAGTTGTCAAAGGTCGAGTCGGTAAAGCCGGTAGCGGTGTTGGTATAGTCCGGCTGATTCACCCGGGAAAAGTTGAAGACGCCGATGTAGCCGCTGGGGTAGGTGGTGTCGGTGGCCTCGATGGTGGCGATGGGGGCGGTGAGGTCCGCCAGGTCAAAGACCCGGCCGGTGAACACGCCGTTGGTGTCGCCGGTCATCACGAAACGGTAGCGGTGGGTGGGATCGAGCGTGACGTTGGCGGCGCAGATCGTGGTGGGACTCTCCTGGTCGATCCGGTTGATTTGGAACTGGCCGTGGCCGCCGGAGTGCTGGTTGGGATCATAGTTCATGACATAGCCGGTGGTCTGGCCCAGGCCGATGCTGCCGGCGCGCACCAGGAAACCGAAGGCCTGATTGACGGTGTTGTTCCAGGTGACGATGTCCATCGCCACGTAAAAGTCGGCGTAAGTCACATCTTTGCGGTAGCTGAAGGCGCGGGCGGGGCCGGCGTCCGGCACCGGCGGGGCCGGGGCTTGAATCCGGTAGGCCTTGCCGCCGAAACCGTCGCTGGGAAAGCTAAAGGTCGCGCCGGGCAACTGACCCCCGGTGCCGCTGTTGAGGTCGAGATGCGTCCAATTGGTATCGCTGCCGCTGTTGAAGTTGTCCACTTGCGCGGTGGCCAGCAGGGGCCAAATGGCGGCGGTGAGCGGGAGACAAAGGCGTTGGCAAACATCCATGAAAACGTTTTTCATAAGAAACTCCGGTGATCGCCTTGTCTTAAACCATGAATCCCTGGCGCGAGTCAAAACATTTTCAGGTTGAATCCTGGCTTCCACGCCCAGGCCGCGTGCGCAGATGCGCCAACGCAGGTTGAATCCCGCGCCTGCGGTGCGTCGCGCGCTGCCACACCCCGACGGTCGCTTCCGACCAGGATGCGGTTTGCGGGCCGAGACGCGCGCTGGTTCAAGGCGCGCTCCGGACATCGGCCAGGAAGTTCCGATCATCCGGACTTTGTGGCGTCCTTGGGTCGATCGCCAGCCGTTTGCGAACTACACCGTGGGTCGGCAACTCGAGCACGCCCGACCGGCCGGACCAATGGTCGAGATGCAACACGATCCGACCTGGCGGAGTGCGAGTGGGCGGCTCGAGCCGCAGCCAACCCGTTCGGCCATCCCGGGCGACGCGGAACTCGAGCGACAGCGGGCCGAACTCGGACATGACATGATTGATTCGGGTGACCGCGCCCGGCCTGGCCCAAGTGGGCGGCAGTCCCTCGAACAGGTGCAGTTCGTTGCCGCGTTCGAGCACGAGCAGGTGGCGCACCAACCGGATGAACTCGGCGCTCGCCCAGTTGTGCGGCATGTCGCCCACGAACTGCGCGCCTTCGCCGCGCGGTTTCTGCTCTTCGCGCCAGACCAGGAGCGGTGAGGCATGGTTGCCGAAGGCGTAAAGGGTGCGCGCGGCCTTATCCCCGTTGCCGAGCCATAACCACGCGTGGGCGTAAAACGAGCCGAAATAGTTCCAGATGCCGTCCTTCAACCAGCCGGTATCCAGCACCAGCCCTTCGCGTTCCACCGAGTGCAGCATCGCCATGTTGCCGGCTACGAGCGCGTCGTCCGCCGCAAACACTTTCCCCGGAAACACCGCGTGCAGAAATCCCCACTGCGCCTTTTGCGGCGGGATCTCCCCGTTGTCCCGCATCCGGATCGGCAGGTAACGATGTCCCAACCCGTCCGTGCGCGTGTCGCGAGCGGCGGCGCGTCGGAACGTGGCGTAAAAGTCGTCGAATTCCCGCTGCCACGCCGTGGCATCGCCCTCCTGACCGAACCAGCGTGCGGCCTGGATCGCCGCCCGCAAGCCGGCCAGCGTCCAATAAATATTCGTGTATTCAGGTACCCGGTCGGCCAGACCGCCGTCGCTAAAACCGTCGGGGATCAGGCCGCAGTTGGGCGCCGCGGCGTTGGCCGAGGCCGTGACCCGCATCTGCTGGACGAACGCGACGGCCCGCTCGACCCGCGGCCAGATCGCGCGCAACCAGGGGCGATCACCGGTCAACCGCGCATGCCGCGTGATCGCCCATAACACGATCCCGGTTTCCTTCCAGTGCCCGTCGATCAGCAGGAACCCGCCGTCGTCACGTTGGAAGCTCGTCAGGTATTGAATGCCTTCGCGCGCCTCGGTCAGCCGCCCCAGATACGCCATCGCTTCCATGATGAACGAGCCGTCCACCACCCAGAGGCCGCGGTAGCAGGTCGGGCCGACCTGGAACGCGGGCAATCCTTGCTTGATTTCGCGCGCCTGGTAAATGTTGCGGATGGCCGAGTCAAGCAGCGCTTGCACGCCTGCATCCGGCACTTCGAGCCGGTCGTAAGGCAAGTCGAGTTTCCGCCAGAACCGCTCGGCCTGGCGACGGAGACCTTGGGCCTGCGCCACGCTCCGGAGCAACACCGGCCCCGGGGCGCCGCGCGCGATGCAGAACGCCAGGACCCGTTGCCCGCCCGGCTTCAACGTCGTGGCGGTGAAGACCGCCCGGACCCGATTGGTCGCTGATTCCACGTTCGCATACGCCTCGACGCATTGGAGTTCTGTCCCGGTCCCGATGCGCAACCGTTTCTGGCCCGGGTCCACGGTCAGGGCCGACTGGCTTTCGATGGTCAGCGTCGGCGTGACTTCGACCGACGCCTGACCACGGTTCCACAAACGCACGATCAAGACATCATGCCGCGCCGGATGATGCGACAGCTCCAGAAATGTCATCCCACCGTTGGTGGGGCGGACTTGCCCCCGCTCGCGGTCGCCCTCGAGGTTCACCCGGTTGCGAGCGACCGGATGCGCCGGTGCCACGGCGAACGCCTCGGTCTGGAGTTCGACGCTGCCGACGCGCGCGACGGTTTGGACGATGGGCACCCGGGGAGCCGCCAGCGTTTGGCGCACCCACGTGACTTCGCCGCGAAGCCCGAACGTGATTCGCGTGCCGAACCCGGCGAACCTTCCCGGGTAATCGTAGAGCAAACTGCCGTCCTTGCCGACGATGGTCTTCTGCCAGTCATCCGGCAGGCAGATTGAGGTCTGCCAAACTGGCGGGGCATAACGAAAATCGATCCGCCAGGGATCATCCGCGGGCGTGGCTCCGCTTTGCGCGGAAATGGTAGCGACGGCGAGCGCGAGGGCCCCAAAGACGAGCGACAAAAAGTCTCCTCGGAGTGCGCTTGGTCTCCAGCCGCGTGGCCGACAGCGGGGTGGGGTGCTGAGGGTTGAGGACAACCCGTGATCCGGTTCATGGAGAGGGGAGAGTCGGCGCATGGCTGCCCGTGATTCCACCCCCTGGCGCGTGCCTCGGCCTTGACCAAGATCAACGGGCCTGGGCGGTCGCAGGTCAGCGGTTAGTCCTTGCCTTATAAATGGAGCGCGGCTGGGTCGAAGACCAGCCGCAGCGCGGGGGTCGAGTAATACGCGCCGCAAACTCAGGGCGTGCTGCGGCTGGCCGAGGACGGCCCAGCCGCGCTCCGCATTTTTCGAACCCGCTCTTGGTGACGAGTGGCGAGCACGGCGCGAGTTTCGCCCCGCGTTCCTCGTTCACGCGCACCAGGCACGGTCGCGGACCCGGGCTTTGTCCAGCGCCAACCGCGTCAGGGCCACGTCCTCGGCCACCTGGAAATCAAACATGCCGACGCACACAAAATCGGCACCGTGATTGAAGGCGTATTGAAATCCTTCGCGCGGATGAATGGCGCCGGCACCGAGGACTTTGTAGGCGATCCACGGTTTGTCCACCTCCTGCATGAACGCGATGGTCTCCTCCGGGCTCGCTTCCCAGACATTGTCATGTTCCTCTTTGGGACCGGCCGACCAGTACCGTTTGCTGTTGAAGGTCTTCATGTAGAAATCGGCCTTGACACCCGCCTGCTCACACGCCTTCGGCACCTCGAGCCTGTGGCCCGCGATCCCCGCGATCACACCCTGGCGACGGATCAGGTCCATGCAATTGGCCAGCACCTCGACTTTCCCGCGCTTGACCAGATCGTCCCCGATGCCCCCGTGGGTGAACACGCCGACGGCGCCGTTATCCACCGCCTGCTGGAATTGGTCGGCGAGACGGTCCTCCTGGATCTCGACCTGGGCGATCCACTGGATCTTGCCGCCGTGCTGCTTGCGATAGGCCTTGAGGATGCGCAGGGTATCGTCGTCCAGGCGCAGGATGGTGGTGTTGATACCCTGGGCCTCGCACAACGCGAGCGTCTGGATGACCTTTTCGTCGGTGAAATACTTTCGCAGTAACTCCGAAACGTAGATGAGGTCCCGGCTATGGGCGAACCCGGCGACCAGGTTCCCACCGCAGATGAGGCGGGTGATGTTGAGTTTGCCGACCTTACCGGTGGGCAGAAGTTCGCCCGCCGGCGGCGGAACCGAAGCGGGGACCGCCTCCGCGGGTTTGGCCAACAAGGCCACTTCCTCGAAGCTCAGCGCGGCGGTGACCGCCGAGGAGACGCACACGGACTGCTTCAGAAACCGACGACGATTCAGATGGGGTTGCATGGGTGCCTTTCCTTTCTGACGGGTGAACGGTTGAATCTTGCGGCCACAGGTGCCTCGCTCGAGCTTTTGGCAAAATCAGCGCGGATAATTTATCTCCTGCGTATGCAGTTGCAAGCTAATTTTTGGCTACATGGCTTCACCAAGGGGTCGGTTCTTATTATCATCTACTTTCCCACCCGTCGCCCCAGGCGAGGCTAGCGAGTCGCCGTGAGTACCAACGGGGCCGCGGCGGCAGGGGTTACTTGACGTTAATAAGAACTGACCCCTTCTGCATTCCACTTGCGCCGTGTGGGCCGGCGTTGCACACTCGGCCGATGGACGACTCCAGGAAACGGGCGGGAAAGAGCGCCTCCTCTCCCTGGCCCTGTCTGTCGCTGGCAGCAGTGGCGAGGGATTGCACGGGCACGTCCCGGGTCAGGTCCGTTGGTTTGCTGCTGGCTCTGCTCGCGGCCGGCCAAGTGCTGGCGCAGAGCCCGTCCAACGGGTCAGAACTTCGACGCCTCCACGAAACTCGCAATCCGGGGCAGGCCGCGCTGCGGGTGCATGTCGCCGAACGCGCGGCGCATCCGATCCCGCGATTCATCACGGGGAAATTCGCCGAGCACCTCGGGTTCAACATATATAACGGCATGGACGCCCAGGTTCTCCGCAACCCGACCTTCGCGGATTACCCGTTTTGGACCGGCGAGATGACGCCGGACGGCATCACGAAATGCTATGCCGACAACAACCGGATCAACCAGGAGATCCGGCGTCAGGCGACACGGTTTGGCTGGCCGGAGTCAGCCCTGGGCGAGCTGGTCGCCGCTCGAGCGGACGGGCTGGCGTGTTTTTGGACACGCGAGGGAGAACGCGAGGCGGTGCAGGTCAGTCCGGACACCGGTGTGCATGGCGGGCGAGCGCAGCGGGTGCAGGTGCGGGCGGCGGGTCAGGGGGTCGCCCAGTGGGTTTACCTGCCGTTACACCGGGAGCGGCGGTACGAGTTCGAGATTCTGGCGCGGTCGCCGGACATCACGTCGTTGACGGTCAGGCTGACGGGAACCGGTGGAGATGAGCGCCGCCTCTCCCCGGCCCTCTCCGCCGCTGGCGGAGGAGAGGGGGTGGGAGGCTCGGCTGCGGTACCGCACGAGTCCCCGAGGGCAGGCGACCGCGGGCCTCAGCAGTGTGCGTCGGCCACGGTAAATGGTTTGTCGGCGGCCTGGAAGACGTTCAAAGGAATGATCGAATTGCGTGGCGACTCGCCGCGAGACGCGGCTTACAAACTGGCCCTCACCGCCAACGACCCCGGGCAATTGGTCATCGGTCACATGCTTCTCCGTCCCGCGGACCACATTCATGGCGCGGACCCGGACATTGTTCGGCTGTTGAAAGAGTCGCATTTGCCGCTGCTGCGCTGGCCGGGAGGCAATTTTGCCA
>JAGWYX010001073.1 GCA_018969165.1 Verrucomicrobiota bacterium | reverse complement strand
CAGAACCGCAGGCACATCGCCGGCATGAAAAAGCCCCTGGCCGACCGCGCCGCGGCGACGATCTCCCGCGCCAGGGCGGCGGTGCGCGCCAACGGTTTCTCGCAGAGCACGTGTTTGCCGGAACTCAGCGCCGCGATCGCCAGCGGCGCGTGGGCCGGAGTGGGAACGCAAAGGTCCACCAGGTCAAGCTCCGGCAGCGCCAACAACTCCTTGAGGTCCTTGAACGCCTTGACCGTTTTCATGTCCAGCTTGACCGGGTCCGGGTCCCCGACATTGCCGAAGCCGGCCAGGTCGCCGTCCGGCGGCAGGCGATAGGCGTCGCAAATGGCGGCGACGCGCGCCCCGTTGATTTTCCGGTAGGCCTTGAGGTGGGTGACGCCCATGAAGCCGAGGCCGACGATGCCAACATTGATCATGCAATTTGGGGGAGTGAGGCGGTTGAAGGTCGGGCAATGATGACGATAATCAGAACTGGGATTCGACAAACTGACGGGCGGCGCGGATATCGGCCACGCGCTGGCTGCCGGCTTCGCGCTCGATGCACAGGTTGCCGGAGAACCTGAGTTCGTCCAGCGTGCCAAAGAAGGCCCGCCAGTCCACCTGGCCGGTGCCGGCGGGGACTTCCTCGCCCCAGGTGCCGGGCGTGCGGGTCTGGCGCGCGTCTTTGATGTGGCACTGCTTGAGCCACGGACCGACCACGCGCAGGGCCGCGATCGGATCGCCCTTGTCGTAGAGGATCAGGTTGGCCGGGTCGAAATTCACGCCGACCCCCGGCCGATCGAGTTTGGTGAGCAAGCCGCGCAAGGTGTCCGCGGTTTCCTGGCCGGTCTCCAGCCCCAGTTCGAGGTGGCGCGCGGCGAAGAGATCCGCCACTCGCGCCAGGCGATCGAACAGTTTCCGGAAGTCCGGACCGCGTTCATCGTGGGGCATGAACCCGGCATGAAAGGTGACCAGTTTCAGGCCCAGGCGCTGCGCCAGGTCCGCCGTGACCTGGATGTTCCGCCAGTTCCGGTCCCAGGTGGTGTCGGGTGTCAGCCCACCGGTCCGGCGAATCGAATCGAGCGTCGAATAATCTTCACCGACGGTGCCGAACATGCCCGAGACAATCGTGATTTGGTGCTGCGCGCAGACATCGGGCAGGCTGCTCCAGATCGACGGGTCCTCCCGGACGGGATCGAGCGCGATCTGGACGCGTTTGATCCCGACGGCTTGGAGGTATTGCACGAGGTCGGCCGGCGTGTGAGGGTGCAAGGACCAACTGCAGACAGCCAGGCGTTGGAGGATTGCGCGGTTCACGGGTGGGGTTCAGGGTTCGGAGCGTCGAGGCTTGGGTTGGGGGCTTTGCATGGCGCGCCTCAGGGATCAGGGTGCACGCCTGGACCCGCGCAGGGACTGGACGAACTCCAGGAAACCGGTCGCCTGCCGCTTCAAACGATCCACCAGCTCCGGGTCTTTGAGACGGCCTGCGTCGTCCAGCAGTTGATGGATTTGGGGCAGGAACACCCGCTCGGGGTAAAGGTAGGCATT
>JAGWYX010000144.1 GCA_018969165.1 Verrucomicrobiota bacterium | reverse complement strand
CTTTGGCCTTTGTACCTCGGCATTGGCCCCCTCGAGTCCCACCGTCACCGTCCCTTCGACGGGCGAATACTTGAGGGCGTTATCGATCAGGTTGACGAGCGCCTGCTGCAGCGCCTTGCCATCGACCTCGGCCGACACGGGGCCGTCGGGAAGGCACACGGCGAGTCGGACCTGGCGTTCGACGGCCGCGGGTTCCATGAGCTTGACCGTCTGCTGGAGCAGGGCGACGAGATCGGTGGGCTCGAGCTCGTATTGTTTCCGGCCTTGTTCGATGCGGGAGAAATCGAGCACGTTCTCGACCAACGCGGTCAGCCGACGGCATTCCTGCACGATGAAGCGGAAATACTCGAGCTGCTTGTCGGGCGCCGCGATCTTGCCGCGTTCGAGCCCTTCGGCCAGCAGGCGCACGGAGGCAATGGGCGCGCGGAGTTCATGCGACACGCTCGAAACGAAGTTGGTCTTGAGATCGTTGAGTTGCTGCTGGCGGCGGAAGGCGCGCCAGGCGGCGACGTAACCGATGATCGCGGCGGCGGCCGCGGCGGTGATCAGCAACGCGAACCATTCCGTGCGCTCACGTTGGCGGGCGTAGAATGCGGACGAGTCCGCCAGATAAACGGCAACCTGCAAATCCGCGGCGCCGGTTCCAGCCCCAATTGTCCGCTGGCCTAGGGCAGCCGAAGGCCAGTTCTCAGCGAGCCGGAGGATGCGGGTGGCCGACGGCGCAAGGCGAGCCGCATCCGGGCGTGCCCATTCCCCCGCTGAACGCCGGGCCTCACGCACGCGTAGTCCGAACAGCGTTACACTGGCATCGAGATACGCCGGCAGGGCTTGGGCGCGGACGGTCTCATTCACGATCCGGCGCACGGCCGATTCCGGGCGGGCGACGACTACGCGATGCGAACCTGGCGCGGCGAGGGGTTGAACCAGCCAGGGTTCCGGGAGCCATGACAAGTTGCCGTCCAATGATGGGTGGGCCGCGGCCCGCGGTCCCACCCGGCGGTCGCCAGCCCGTTCCTGTCTTGGCGCAGGCGTTGAGCGCGCAGACGCGAGCCCCTCCTCTGCTGCCCTTCGGGCACCCTGTCCTCCGCTGCTGGCGGAGGAGAGGATCAGGTCTCCTTCGTCCTGGGTTGTATCGACCTCGACCCAAACGGTCGGGAGTGCCGGTCGTCCCTGGGTATCGGTTGGAACGGGGGACGTGGGCGCGGTGCCGGCAAACCATTTTTCCCAAGCCGCCCGATACACGGCGCGCGTTTGTTCCTGGGATTGCCAGATGCCCACCCAGCGCGCGGCGGTGTTGGGGGCGCCGTGTTGGAGTTTCCACCGGCTGACCGCGGCGAGCACTTGCGGGGTGAACAAGGTCGGACGCGCGACGGCGTCGGCGCACCAGGCATCCAACTGCGCTGGCCGGAGGAACCGACCAACCGCGAGGCGCGGTTGTTCGAGCAGTTTCAGTTCGACGAGCGGGGCGATCGGCAGGCCGCTTTGGAGGCGCGCGTCGGGGGTGTTCGTGACGAGCGGTAGGAGCACGTTCTCGGCAGCACCCGCCACGCCGGCATTCAGCAGCAGCAGGGCGAGCTCGAACTTCGCGGCGGCCAGATCAACCGGTGGTTGCGCAGCAATGAACTGGCCGTAGGCCTGGATCGCGACCGTGACGTCGCGTTTCCGGAACTCCGAATCCTGAGCGGCTTGCCACAGACGTCGTTGCTCCGGGCTGAGCCGGGCTTCACCCAAGGCGCGCGGGGTGGGCACCCGCGGGTAATCCGGCGGATCGACCACACGGCCGAACGCGTCCATCTGAAACGTGCAATTGCTGTCGGTCGAGGCCGTGAGGTTCGCGGCGGGTCCACTGGAGTTTGCCAGCGCGTCGTGGATTCTGGCGGCCAGGTCATCGGCAATTTGCTGGGCCCGTTGCCGGACCTCCTGTTCGGCCAGCAAACGGTCCTGGCGCAGGGACAGCAAGCCGATCACCGCCAGCACCAGCACGGGCAGCAGGATGAATAGACCCTGCCAAAAGAATGTGGAACGCCGGCGCTGGCGAGAATCTTTCATTGTGGGCCGATCAACGACTACCAGAGGTTAGCCGGTGGCGACAGGTCAAATGTCACGGATTTGTAAAATCAATCACGGTAAAGGTGTCGGCCCCGGAATTCTGAACGATGAAACTCAGGGTAACCGGCCGCCCCAGCGGGCCGGGGCAGCGGGGGCAGATTCAATCCGAATTCTGCGAGCCATTGGCCCTGGTTCTGCGGCCCGGCTCGTCCTCCGTCAACCTTGTCCCGAATTCCGGGACCGATCCGTTTTACGAGCGTAGTTGAGGCGATCGCGAAATTACGAACGCGTATCTCACCACGGAGGCACAGACATACGGAGAGAGGGAATTGCCTTTTGCGGCGTCCGCATTGCCGGCCGATTTGCCGTGTCACCCGCGTGGTAGGCAGGCGGGGATTAGTCGCACGCCCCGCATTCAGCACCCTTGTAAGGGTCGTCGGATCGGCGGGCGTTCGGTGAGCTATCGTCCAGGTGTGGCGTGCCCCGCCAGGTTTTGGACTGCGCCAGTCCCCTGGCGCTTTCCGGTGTGCCGATGGCAAAGCGGCAGAGGACTGCCGCACTCCAGGACGCTGTCGCGCCGGCTGAGACCCATTCCGGTACCTGGTCCCACTTCAGGCGCGAACACGAATCAGGGCGTCCCCTGCACCTTCATTGGAGCGCGGGTTGTCTCAACCCGCAGCGGCGCGGGACTGTCTCAAAGCGGGAATGGACAGGGGGTCAAACCATAACTTTTCACTTTTCATTACCTTTGCTTCCCCCATATGGGCCAAATAGAGCGTGTTATTCAGCCTCTTCCAGCTCCCCAGGTGGAACCGTTGGGCGGCTTCTCATATTGCCAACGTGGCACCCCGCCGCAGCCGCGCCGCGATCCGCTGCTTGTCCGAATCGCTTTTGGCCCGGGCCTTGCGGTCGCCCGCTTTCTGCTCCAACGGCTGCAAGTCTTCCGTCACCATCCGTTCGGTTTTAGCCTTCGCGGCGGACTTCAGAACCTCCTGGCGATCCACAGCGTCCAGGTAGATCGCTCGCCCTCAGTCATCCCGGCCCATGACGTGGGAGATGGGACCGGCGTATTGGACTCGCAGTTGGCACAACTTCCGTGCGATCCTGCCGCCCGTGGCATCGTCGATGTGAAAAGTTATGGTTTGACCCATTTGCTGGCGCTTTCCGGGGCGCGCGTGGCAAAGCGGCAGAGGACTGCCGCACTCCAGGACGCTGTCGCGCCGACTGACACCCATTCCGGTGCCTGGTCCCACTTCAGGCGCAAACACGAATCAGGGCGTCCCCTGCACCTTCATTGGTGCGCGGGTTGTCTCAAGCCGCAGCGGCGTGGGACTGCCTGAAAGCGGGAATAAAAACTCTCGCCGTCCTCCAAGGGGATGTCCATTGCCTTGCTGCCACGGATGCAGGTCATCTCGATCGTCCGGGTCACCGGCTTGCCCGTCGCCGGATCGGCACGCGTCAATCTGATGTGGGCGAAGTCGGCCCAGATCCGGGAGATTCTGCCACCGCACCAACCGGGCCGCAACCAAATCACCGCAGAGACGCTGAGAAAGGAAAGGAGCCGCAGCGCGTGTTTTGAAAATGGAGCGCGGCTGGTCGAGGACGACCCAGCCGCGCTCGGTAAAGGGGTCGGCACCGGAGTTCTGAACGAAGAAAGTCAGGGAAACCGGCCGCGCCACCGGGCCGGGGCAGCGGGGGGCAGATTCAATCCGAATTCTGCGAGCCATTGGCCCTGGTTCTGCGGCTCGGTTCGTCCTCCGTCCACCTTTTCCCGATTTCCGGGACTGATCCGTTTACGGAGGTTGATTGACCAAAGAGCTTTATCCGTAGCCACAACGCCAGAAACATACCTAACCCCGTGGCAAAGAAAGTCCCGCCGAAAGCCTCCCATCCGGTTCGACCACTCCAGTCTTCCAGCATGGCCACGCCGCCGCCGAGCATCCACGATAGGGATCCGAGATACCAAAATCTCAGTGGTTGCTTATGCATCGGAAAGAAAGGCGTTTCCCATGAGTATGGGTCAGACCAGTCAATCCCTGGCCGCGATCGATTTAATGCAAGCCAGACGAACAGTCCAACGGAGACAACCACGCTTATAATGGCGCACGCAGTCCAGTCGAGATTCGATTGTCGTCGCGGGTAAGTGGAAATTCCTAATATGTTCGTGATTATGACGAGCACTCTGAACAACAACCATGCTGTAGGCGAAAGGGCTTTCATGCACGGCACAGTTTAGTACCGCTTCCTGCCATTCCAGCCCTGCCGAATTCGCCTCGTAGGAATCTCTGCATATCCTTTATTTCATCGAGTGTTGACTCGATTGGTTCAAGGTAGTCTTGAGGAAACTGTTGTGGGAGCGGGTTGCGTGCGCCACGGCGCTTCCGAGGCGCGCGCGACGCTTACTGGGGCCAGACGCCGTCGAACATCTCCCGTGGTTGCAGTTTATAAGGGTCGATGACGACGTGTTTGATCCGCTGCCGTTTCCAGGAATAGGTGACGTGCACCATGCCGTCATTGGCCTGGATGACGGCGGGATAGGAAAATTCGCTGCCCGGCTGGTTTTCGAGCACCAGGGCCGCCTGCCAGATCTTGCCGTCCTTGGACACGGCGACGTTGAGCACGCCGCGGTCGGTGTCGGAATGGTTATAGACCAGCAGGGCGCGGCCGTCGGTGAGCTTTACCGCGTCGATGGCGCTGTTGGGATTGGGCAAGCCGGTCCGCACCATGCGACTCCAATCCACGCCTTGGTTGGTGGACCAGGACTGGGTGATGATGCCCTGCTTGGTCCGGCAGAGGGCCTGGATGCGGCCGTCGGGCCAGACCAGGAGCGTGGGTTGAATGGCGCCATACTCCATGGCGCTGTTCAACGGCGCGGAGCGATGCCACAGGCCGCGGGGATCGGCCGTGCGCTCCATGTGGACGACCCAGCCGGCGTCCTCGGTGCTCGAACCGCACAACAGGGTGCCGTCGGGCAATTGGATCGGCTGATTGCGGACCGGTCCGAGAATGCCGTTGGGTAGGCGCATGGGGTCGGACCAGTCCCGGCCGGCGTTATCCGAGGTGCGCAGCACGCCCCACCAACTGCTGGGGCTGGGGCCGACCTTGTAGAACAACATCAGCGAATCGCCCTTGGGCAGAAACAACACCGGGTTCCAGCAGGGATAACGGACCCAGCCCTGCGGCTGGATGCCGTTGGCGACTTCGCGCGGGGCCGTCCAGCCGTTGCCGTCGTTGCGCGAGGTCCAGATGCTCACGTCGGGGCTGCGCTCGCGCGACCCGCCGAACCAGGCGACCAGGAAACCGTCGCGGGTCTCGACGATCGTCGAGGAGTGGCTGGTCGGGAAAGGTGGGTTGTCACAAATGAATTCGGATTTCACAATCGCATCCGAGGAGTCGGCCGCGCTCGCCGGGCCCACCAGCGACGCGGCGAGCGCGCCACAAACCCACACTGCACCGCCACAAAGCCATGATTTCATGTTGATTGAGGTTCAGGGTCGAACTTATCGCTGCGACCGGCGGCGTCCAGTAATATTTGGTTGTCCCCCGGGTGGCGCCGGACCGGAGACCGCTGCTGCGGAGCGCCGGCCTCCGGTCCAGCGCGGAGTTGAGCCTTGGCCATGATTTCAACCGGGCCGTGCGCACGCGCAAGACCGTAGCGGCACAGTGCCGCGCTTCGACTCAGCCGGGGCACTGGTTCACCGGCATGATAAGAGAGACGCGGCAACCCCGCTTCCTCTTCAAGGCTTCGGCTGCGTGGTCAAGGGGAAGCGATCCGTGCGGAATGGGGAAGCGGGCAAGCCGTTCTTGTTCCAGAGATTGCCGATCGGATAATCCGCCCAGTCGTAGCGGACGCCGACGGGATTGGCCACTTGCGGGCTGCTGACGATCACTTTGTTGTCGTGGATCTCGGCTTTGGCCCAGACGAACTTCCGGTCGGCGCCGGCAATGGCAAAGCCTTTCAACTCGCCGCCGCGCGGGACCAGGCCCTCGCCGACGGACTCGAAGCTGAGGATGATTTTGTTGCCTTCGATCTTCTGACCGCGGCAGACCGGCCCCGAGTAAATGATCGGTTGGAGCGGGTAAGTCCTCTCGTGGTAGGCGATGCCGCGGGCCGCCAGCGCCAGCCGGGCGCCGACCGGGGCCTTTTTCGTGGGGTGGATGTCCATTTCGTCGCCGACGTCGGTGATGACGGCCAGGCCGACATTGGGGAGGACCTGGGTGGCGTGCAACTGGGCATCGCGCAACTCGGCCCAGGCGCTGTCGCCCGGCTCCGGACGGATTCTCATGAAGGGGGCCAGTTGCACGGCCAGGAAGGTGAAATTGCCCTCGCCCCAGTCGCGGCGCCAGTTGCGGATCAGGTCCGGAAACAGCGTGCGGTATTCCCAGGCGCGACCGGCGTTGGACTCGCCCTGGTACCAGATCACGCCGCGGATCGCATAGGGGATGAGCGGCGCGATCATGCCGTTGTAGAGTTCGCTGGGTCGCCATGGGGCAAACGGCTGGTACCGGTTAAACGTTTGGCCCTCGCGGGCGGCCTGGGCCTTGGCCTGTTGCCACGCCTGCAGTTCCCGCATGTAACGATGCCAGGCCGCCGGGTAGGCATCCACGATATCGCGTTGGTAGTCCGGATTGGCCGCCAGCGCCGCCTCACTCATCCACACCTCCGCCGGCGAGCCCCCCCAGGAACTGTGGATCAGACCGACCGGCACCCGCAGGGCCCGCTGTAGATCGCGACCGAAGTAATACGCGACCGCCGAGAAATCGGGCACGGTCTGCGGATTGCACTCCTCCCATGCGGCCTTGACGTCATCGACCGGCAACTCGGCCTTGAGCTTGGGCACGGTGAACAAGCGGAGGTTCGGGTTGGCCGCCGCGGCGATGTCGGCCGAAACTTCAAACGAGCGTTTGAGCGGGAACTCCATGTTGGACTGGCCGCTGGCCAACCAGACTTCGCCCACCAGCACGTTGGCGAACACGATCCGGTTCTTGCCGACGATGATCAGGTGGTTCGGCCCCCCGGCGGTCAGGGGTTCGAGGCGGATCATCCACTTGCCGTGGTGGGCGACGGTGCGGTGTTGCTGGTTACGGAACTTGACGGTGATCTTCTCGCCGTCGTTGGCCCAGCCCCAGATCGGCACCGGGATGTCCCGCTGCAGCACCATGCCCTCGGTGAACAGGGCCGGCAGTCGGACATCCGCGCGCGCGCCCAGCGCGCCCAGCAGCAGCCACCCGAGGCCCGCGATCAAGCCCAGACGATTGAAATGGGCTCGAATGAAAGTCGGAAGCAGTGACGTCCTGGCGCGGGAACCATACAGCGCGGCCGGGCGAGGATGGAACAGGTTCGACATGCGGCTTAGTCCACTCGAACCAGTGGGCTCCGTCAATCCTGAAAGGCAAACTCGAGGCGTTGTCAGCGTGACGCGCACCGCGCGGCCGGCCCAGCAGTTGGACACCGCGATGCCTGTGGAGTTCTTGAACCGTGTAACATGTGTTCCTTGTTCCTTGTTCCTTGCTGTCGCCGGGACAAGCATCTGGCTGCGAGGCGGATCTAGAAAAATGAAGGCGCTTTTACGGCCTTACAGCCGATTTTCGGCCTCGTTTTTTCGCTCTAAGCTCGCTCTGCCAGGCATCCAACCGATCCCACCCGGAGCGTCCAAGACTCATCCGCCGGTCAGCTGCAATGCCGCGAGCTGACGCGGTGTGGAGAAATCTCGCCTGGGTTGCTTACGCGCCAAAAACAGGCCCAAAAACAGACGCCAAGGCCCTCCAGGAGGGCTA
>JAGWYX010000143.1 GCA_018969165.1 Verrucomicrobiota bacterium | reverse complement strand
CGGAAGCCCCCAGGAAACGGTCGGGCAACCCGGGCACGCCGGCCTACATGGCGCCCGAGCTGATGATGCGGCAGCCGTTCGACCATCGCGTGGACATCTTCGCTTTCGGCGTGAGTGCCTTCGAGGTGTTGACCTATCAGAAACCTTTCCCGGGGAGCACACCGGCCGAGATTCTCCATCAGCAGCAGCAAGGCGAGTCCGGCTTCACGCCCCCGCGGGAGCTGAATCCGGACATCCCGGAGAAGCTCGAGAACATCATCATCAAATGCCTGGCGGCCAAGCCGACCGAGCGCTACCCGTTCATGAGCGTGGTCGTGCGCGACCTCCAGGCGGCGCTTTACCTCTGAACGCGGGTTTGGAAAACCCGTGGTGGCTGTCTCGTCCCTGAACTGCCGCAGCACCCGCTGCTTTCCCCTCGCCGGGAGCCCGGCGGAATCGCCACGGCTGGTCTCCGCCACCGCCGCAGACCGCTTAAATCACGAATGAACCCCACGGAGACGAAACGGAGCAACGCGGACGCCACGGATTTCACGGATCGAAACGCGTTCGGTGTCCGCGCCATCCGCGTGATCCGCGGTCAACGGCCTTTCCGGGATTCGCCCGGCTTGCGGTGCCAGGGTGGGGTAAGTTCCGGGCGCGCGGGAGAGATGGCCGAGTGGCTCTGGCGATAAAAGTGCATATTCGCGCACTTCTGATGTTGACAGTGTGCCTGTTGCGCGGCGGTCGCCCGTGAGACAACTGGGAGATTCTTCGACCTGGTTTTTCTCTCCTCCGGCCGGCGGGCGGCGAACCAGTGAGTCTCGGAGTCGCGGCGCCAGTCGCGGGCGTCGCGAGGCGATTGACTTGGCCGTAGTGAGCCGTTAGGGTTCGGTTGTGAGCACCGAGACCTTCATCACGGAATCCGAGCAAACCCTCCGGTTTGTGCCGATCGAGGGACTTCCCAACGCGGCCACGGTTGATTTGGTCCCCGGAGCCGTACTGCCGGCAGACCCCAGCGGGATGAGCGAGGCGGACTGGGACAAGTTCGAGAAGGACATCGCCGAGGCTTTTGAGCAAGTGCCGTGACGAATGGCGGAAGTCGATTACCTGGCGGATACGTGCGCAATCATCGGGCTCCTGCGGAGGGACACTCAAACGCAGAGAATCCTCACGGGCAAGCGGCTTGCCATTACGGTCGTGACGCTTGCCGAGCTTTCGTTAGGAGTGCTGAAGTCCGAACACCGCCAAGCGGCCTGGTCTAACGTCGCCGCCGTGCTTCGTGGCAAGCGCTTGTATTTCATGAGTGAACCGGATGCCCTGCGCTATGCGAAGGTTTATTTTGATCTGGCGCAGCGCGGCCAGTTGATACCCATCAATGATATCTGGATCGCCGCCACGGCGTTGCGGACGGGCTTTCCGCTTGCCGCCAGGGATCAGCATTTTTCCAGAGTCCAGGGCCTGCAATTGATCGAGTGCTGAGAACCGGCCAAGTGGGCCGCCCTTCGACAACTGCTTGTGCAACCAAGATGGCGGTGGCTGTCCAGACACACTGAGCGGTTCACACTCTTTCAAGCCTCCGGCTTTGCCGGTGGTCGTTGACCAGATTCCTTGAAGCCCCACGTCAAGCAACGTGGAGGATGACCCATCCTCGATCTAGCCTGCGTCAGCCCGGAGGTGTTCATCTGAAGGCGCAAAATGCGCGGCTGGCGGCTCAATACACAGCACCGTATCTCCAAGCCAAAAGTGCGGCCGTTCCATGCCTTGTTTCGCCTTGTTTCGCCTTGCCTGGGGTGTCTGGCTGGGATAACTTCCGGGCGCGCGGGAGAGATGGCCGAGTGGCTGAAGGCGGCGGTTTGCTAAACCGTTATACGGGTAAAACCGTATCGGGGGTTCGAATCCCCCTCTCTCCGCCAGGCCTCCATCTTCGAGTCTTCGGGACACGAAGCGACTCGCGACCGCTAGTCCTCGGCCTTAAGCGCCACGATCTTCCCAATTTTGAACACATAGACCGGCGTTCCGCAGGCGCGGGCGGTCTTGCGCGCCACGCGCGCGGCGCGGCGCAGAGCGCGGCCCGCTTTCGTCGCCAGTTCTTTCGCTTCTCGTCGTAACGCCGTGGGTCGAGTTCAGTCAACCACGCCGTTTCACTCGGGCGGCCCCTCAAGGACGCTGGAAGCGAGACGCGCGGAGACAGCAAACAAAACGGGAGAAGAACCGAAGATGCACGAGAAGTTAACCGGTCGCCTGAAGCGGGCCTCGCTGGGTGGTTGCCTTTGCTGGTTCGGGGTCGCCAGCGCGCTGTCGGCCCGCGCCGCCGACGCGACCCCGCTCCGTCCCTGGACCGACTACCGCGTGATCCTGTGGGTCGGCGACTCAGCTTACAAACAGCCACAGAAACTCCCGCTCTTCTTCCAGCGCCTGCGCCAGATGGGTGTCAACACCGCCATGATCTACGACGGGGCCGATCCGGCGGCCTTGGTCGAAAACCACTTCCCCTATTACGTCGAGAATATCGTCAACCGCGGGCTGTGTCTGAAGTTCAGCTCCAAGGTCACCGACTGGGACAAGTTCGTGACGGCCTGGGGGCGGACCCGGGACGACGCCGCGCTGGTCCGCGATTATTCGCTCGACGACCCGGCCTGGCGCGCCTGGGCCGAAGGCGAGATGCGCGACACGGTCCGCAAAAACCGGGCGCACCAGCCGCTGGCCTACAACATCCGCGACGAGCTGTCGGTGACGACCTCGGCCAACCCGTTCGACTACGATTTCGCCCCAATCACCCTCCGAGCCTTTCGCGATTGGTTGAAAACGCAGTATTCCGGCCTCGACGCGTTGAATCGCGCATGGGAAGCCCGGTTCGCCTCGTGGGACGAGGTGAAACCGTTCACCACCGACCAGATCAAGAACCGCATGGTCAGTGGCGACGCCACGCCTCGCGGCAAGCCGGACTGGCAGGCCCTCGAACAACTCCGCTTCGATCCGATCTCCGCGCGGCAGCAGCCCACGCGCTGGAATTTCTCGCCCTGGGCCGATTTTCGTACTTACCTCGATATTTCGCTCGCCCGCACACTGGACGACCTGCGCCGCGTCGCCCACGAAGCAGACCCACGAACCCCGGTGGGTATCGAAGGCACGCAAATGCCCGCGGCATTCGGCGGTTACGACCTCTGGCGGCTGTCCCGAGTGCTCGACTGGGTTGAGCCTTACGACATCGGCAACTCGCGCGAGATTCTCGGCTCGTTCATGCCTGGCCAACCGATCGTCACCACCGTTTTTGAAAAGGATACCCGACCCGCACAACGCCGCCTCTGGCACCTGCTGCTGAATGGCGACCGTGGCTGCATCGTCTGGTGGAGCGAGGATTGCCTCGACTGGAGCCGGGAAGATTATCCGCTCACCGCCAAGGCCCTGGCGCTGGCGCCCGCGTTCCGAGAGATGACCGGGCCGCTCGCCGGTCTTTTTCTCCGCGCCGAGCGCGAATTCGATCCCGTGGCCATTCACTACTCGCAACCGAGTATCCAGGCCGATTGGTTGCTCGAATCCACCGTCGATGGCTCGACCTGGCTGCGGCGCTTCTCGAGCTTCGAATCGAGCCACAACCGTCTCGTCAGGGTCCGCGACAGTTGGCTCAAACTCTTCCAGGATCTCGGTTACTCGCCCCGCTTCGTTTCGTCCGAACAAATCGAAAACGGCGAACTCGAACGGCGCGGGGTCCGGGTCCTGGTCCTGCCGGACTCGCTAGCCCTTTCCGACCTCGAAGCGGCGAAGATTCGCGCCTTTCTGGCCAGCCCGGACCACGCGGTTTTTTGCGACGGCACGCCGGGGCTATTCGATCAGCACGCCCGCCTGCGTTCGCGCAGTCCGTTGGAGGGAAGCTTCCCGCCGGCGACGTCGGCGGGCCGGAGCTACGGCGCGCGGGGCGCGACAACGCCGGCGACCGCAGTCGCCAAGCCGGGCGACATCTCCGCGTACGCGGCCGAACGCCTCGAGTCGGCCCCGGCGAACGACTGGCCAAGGTGGGTCGCCGATCAGATTCGCTCCCTGCCGCCGGCGGTGACCGTGACCGAAGGGTCGCGCCCGGCTCAAACGCCGCGCGTGGCGGTGTTCCGCTATCGGCTCGGACGGGGGCGGCTGTTCGCCTTCGAGCGGAACATCGACTACCAGATGAGCGAGGAGCTGAAGCAAGCGGGCGGCAACCAGAACCTGGAACGGCCCATCACCGTCGAGGCCCGGTTCCCATTCAAGGGGTACCTCTACGATCTCCGCGCCAGGCAGTATCTTGGCGAAACCGATCACGCGACCTTCACCCTCGATCCGTGGCAGCCGACGATCTTCGCCCTGTTGCGCGAAGAAATCACGGCCGAAACTCTGCCCGGGGCGCTGCTGCAGGACTAATCCACCGCGCCGCGAATTTCGCGGCTGAGGGACCTAAACAGCAGCCAATTAAATCGAGGCCGGAAGCGCCGCGAGCAGTTCGGCTTGGTTCCAGTCACCGGGAGAAACCAAAGCCTGCAATTAAGGACGGGTCGTGATCGACGAAGTGCAGGCCTTGCCTGCGCGACTGAGCTGCGCACCGCAGCCAGGTTTTGGCGTGCGGCAGTCCCCGGCCGCTGGGCGCCCGCGCCCCAGTGGGCAAAGCGGCGGCGGGCCGCCGCACTCCAAAACGCGGGCGCGACGGCTCGAGCCGCCGGCCGGTTGTGTCGCCGTTCTGAAAGTCTCCGCTGGAAAAGCGAGGCGCCCGCCGGCAGACAAGAGCCGCGGGAACCGGCAAAGGCGAGAATGAATTGACCGCGGCTGGCGCGGCTGGCGCGAATCAACCAGCTTTTCGATCCGTGGCATCCGTGGCATCCGTGGTTCTCCATCGGTGTCCATTGGTGGTTCCGGTCTGAGGCGCGCCTCGCGAGAGCCTCAAGGAGCGATTCCCTGACCTGACGAACGGTGCCTGGGGCGGCTTTACTTCGCGGAATCAGCGCAATTCGCGGATCACTCGATTCGCGGACCTCGCCTCAGACCGTTGCCGCTCATATCCGTGACAGCAGGAACGCCATGAGATCGCGGAAATCCTGGACGGTCAGCGCGGCGGCCAGGCCCTCGGGCATCAAGGACGTCTTGGACGGCACATTCGAGACGATCTCCTTCCCCGGGATCAGCATCCCCTTGCCGTCCGCCGTCATCAGCGTCACCGAACCGTCGGCTTCGATCCCGGCCAGAACCCCCGCATACGTCTGTTGATCGCGCGTGGTGATCTCGTGCGTCACGAATTGTGGTGCGATGTCCAGCGAAGGATGCAAGATCGATTGCATCAACTTCTCCCGCCCCGAGGCGATGGCGACCACCGACAGGTCCGGCCCCACCTGTCCGCCGCGGCCCTCGATGCGGTGGCAACGGGCGCAGCCCACGACCGGGCTGAAGAACACGCGCCGGCCAATCTTCACATCGCCCGGTCCGGCCAGCGCTTTGCGCCAATCCTCATCCGAGGCTGGACGATCGGCACTGGCGCTCGAACCGCTTCCCAGCGTAGCAGCCGACGTGAGTCGGCTCTGATCTGTTCCGATTGAAGCTTGAGCGGACTGACGTCCGCTGCTACGGGGATCGGAAGCGGCGGCCGCGGTGCCGGGTGGATGGAGCGCGATTTGCAATTCTTGGTTGAACCGCTCGTCGCCGGCGCGCAACCGTTCGCGGTCCGCCGCCTTTTCCAAGGCGCGCCGGATTGGCGCATCCAGCGCGACCATCCGGAACGCGCGCGCGACTTCGACGCGCACCGGCTCCGCCGGATCGTTGAGAAGCCCGGCGAGCGCCTCGAGTTCCGCGGCCGGCCGATTCGCCAGCGCGAGCACCGCTTCGGCGCGCAGGTCCGGCGCGTTCCGTCGATCCAGCGCGATCGCCTTCAACTCGCCGGCCACCTGGGCATTGGTGGAAGCCGCCAGCGATCGGACGGCCTCGATGCGCAACTGGACGTCGCCCCGGTGCTGCGCGGCGGTGAGGATTGCCAGGGCACCGGCGTCATCGGCTTTCGCTTCCATGTCGAGGACCAGCGCCTGGACCGCGGCGGACGCCGAGGGGTTGCTCAACAATTGTTGCTCGGCGCTTGCGGTCGCGGTGGCGCTCGCGGGATTCGCTTTGGCCAGGAATTGCGCGGCGGCGGCATACGCCTGGAAGAGCAAGGGCGAGACCGGTCCGGCCGACAGGACGCCGTTCAAGCGACTGGCCAGCGCGGTCAACTTTTCTTCGCCGGTCCAGACCACGGCTATCAACCGCACCTGTGGGTCGGGATCAGCCAGCAGTTTGTCCAGAATGGGAACCGGTTGATCGTAGCGCGCCCGGCGCAAGACGAGGAGCGCGCCCAGGCGCACGCCCGGGTTATTCGATCCGATCGCCTGAAAAATCTTTTCCCGATAAACCGGACGCGTCAGCGCATAGACCGCGGCCGAGCGAATGAACGGGTCGTTGTCGCTCAAGGCGCGTTCGAGTTCGGCGTACTCGCCGGCCGCGTCGTCACGCAGCAGCTTCAGCATCCGGCTCCGGGCCGGGTTCGCGCGAACTGGCTCGGGTTTGTCCGCTGCGCGTTGCGCCGCGACGCCGGGCTTGACCGTCAGGCGCCAGATGCGGCCTTTGCCGTGGACCGAGTAATCGTGATCGACCCAGTCGGTGATGTAGATGACGCCGTCGGGGCCGGTGGCGATGCCGACGGGGCGAAACCACTGGTCGCCTTGGGCCAGGATTTTTCGTTCGGCGCGCAGCGAGGCGCCGAGCGGCACCGGTCGGTAGGCTTCGAGGTAATGATCGCCCCAGGAGGTCACCAACAGCATATCCGCGTATTCCCGCGGCAAACGCGCCCGGTTGCAGTCCAGCAGGCCCGACGGGGCCTCGCCGGTGCCGGACATCATGGGCAGCGTGCCCGGCAATTCGCCGTTCCAGGCGACGAACGGGTGCAGTCCGCTGCGGCCGTAGCGGAATTTGAACCCGTAATCCCCGCCCTCAACCACATCCAGCAGCCGGCACGGCGGCCGCGAGTCCGGATCGTTATCGACCGCGAACAGGTGGCCGGAGCGGTTGAAGGCGGTGGCGAACGGATTCCAAAAGCCGGTGGCGACGAGTTCGAGATGACTGCCATCGAGGCGGCAGCGGAAAATATTCCCGCCTTCGCCGCCGCCGCTGTGGCTGGAGCCGTCGCTGCCGCGGAGGGTGTATTTTTCCCCGAGGTTTTCGCCCAGGCCAACGTAGAGCCAGCCGTCGGGGGAGAACGTCATGCTGCCGATGCCGTCATGCGGGTAATCGCCCGGGGTGTTCATCTGGAGGATGGTCGTGCGCGACTCACTGACGCCGTCGCCGTCCCGGTCGTGCAACGCGATGACGCCGTTGCGATGGCTGAGGTAAAGGTCGCCGTTGGACGCGAACGCCAGGTTCATCGCGTGGTAAAAACCGTCGGCGAAGATCGAAATTTTGTCTGGTTTCCCGGTCCCCTTGGTGTCCTGGAACATCTTGACGCGGTCGAATTTCGGGCCGGGGTAATCCGGTTTCGGGAAATGCGTATGCGATTCGACGACGAAGATGCGGCCGTGGGAATCGACCGCGATGCCGATGGGCGTGACGATGTCCGGTTCGGCGGCGAACAGGGAGATTTCAAGGCGCGGATCGGTGAGCGTCGGCGGATTAACCTCGGCGGCCGACACCCAGGCTGTCGAGAGCAAGATCAGGGCAAGGCAGGGCGCGCTTGCGGACCGGCAGGGTTTCATTGCACCCATCCCGCCGCAAACGACGCGCCTTGGCAACAGAAAACAGGCTCTTACTGACCAGACCCTGGGAGAGAATACCGTTTGCCAGCGGCCAATTTGCCCTGGGGCTAGGCGTGCGGGTAGGAGGGTATCC
>JAGWYX010000142.1 GCA_018969165.1 Verrucomicrobiota bacterium | reverse complement strand
GTCCGGGCGTCACTGCAGCTCAGAAACCCGAAATCGTATAGAACATAGAACAAACCGTCATAAACAATCGGGGACGGATTGTACGGGCCACCGGTCGGCTGGTGCCAGGCGATGAACTGGTTGGTGGTCCGGTTCTCCTTAAGGCTGATGTCGCCGCGGGCACCTGGGCGCACTGCAAACACCGGCCGAACTCTGTCCCCCACGTACCCGGAAGCCACATAGAGCAAGCCATCCTGGGCAAACGGCGTCGGAATTACAATCGATGACATCCCGCCCAGTTCCCAGAGCAAATGTCCTTCGCGATCATAAGAACGAACCCGGTTGCGGCCCGGGGTGACCAACTCGGTGCGCTGTTGGTTCCGCCAGAGAAAAGCCGTCGCCCAATTGCTTTGCTCGTCACGATCCACGCGCCAGAGTTGTGTGCCCCGCCGCTTGTCCAGGGCGACCAGGAAAGACTGTTCCTCGTTGTCGTTGATCACGTATATCCGGTCCTGGTCCAGGACCGGGGAAGCGGCCGTACCCCAACCGTTTCTGGTCCGAAACGCTCCCCAATGCTGGGACCACAACTCGCGGCCATGAAAGTCCAGACAAAACAAACCGACGTTACCAAAGTAGGCATAAACGCGCTCGCCGTCGGTGACCGGGGTTTCCGACGCGTAGGTATTCTTGAGATGATGGGGGACCGACGGAGCGCCGCAATGGACTTCCTTTTGCCAGACGGTCCGGCCGGTGTCCAAGTCAATACACAGGACCACCCAGTGATGAAGATTGGTGGACGTGGTGGGGCGTTCGCCGCCGAAATAGAGGCCCTTTTTCGGGGGCTCGGTGGGCCCGTCGGAGATGACGGTGGTCAGAAAGATCCGGTCTCCCCAAACGATCGGGGAAGACCAGCCGGCACCTGGGATCGGCACCGACCAGTCGATATTTTGGTTCGTGCTCCAGGTCACGGGCAAGCCCGAATCGTCCGCGACACCGTTCGAGGCCGGGCCGCGGAATTGCGGCCAGTTGGCGCCAGTGGCCGCGACATGGCTTAGCGCGACTCCAAGTATCCAGGACCAGGCGTTGCGCAAGCGGATCATAGCTGGCAGCGGGTTAAGCAGCCGGTGGCATCGACTTGATTCCCGCGCGTTTCACGGTTCAGGGCGCCTAGTGCAGCTTGCCCCGGGTGTTGGTCTTGATCCGAGCCAGGTAATGGTTCGCCGCGATATAGAGCGTCGAGCCGTCGTCGCCCCAATTGCAGTTGGCGGTCGGCTCGCCCGTAATGATGGTACCCAAGTGCGTGCCGTCCGGGCTGAACACCAGAATGCCACCCGGCCCCGCGGCGAACAGGTTCCCATTCAGGTCCACCTTCATGCCATCCGGCAGGCCGGGGCGATCCTTTGTCAACGACGCCGCATCGTAGAAAATCCGGCCGTGGTCGATGGTGCCGTCGGGCCGCACATCATAGACCATCCACACCGCTCGAGCAGGATCGGAAACGGCGACGTAGAATTTCTTTTCGTCGGGCGAGAAAGCCAGGCCGTTGGGAAACGTCAACGCATCGGTCAACAGGTTCAGCTCGCCGTCGGGTTTGAGCCGATAGACGCCGCTGAACAGCAGTTCCTTGCCCACTTCGTGATTGGTCCCGAGCAACCCGTAGGGCGGATCGGTGAAGTAGAGGTCACCGCTGGATTTATAGACCAGGTCGTTTGGGCTATTAAAGCGCCGATATTTGTAGTACTCCGCCAGCGTCCGTTTGCGTCCGGTCGCTCCCAGGCGGGAGATACGGCGGTCACCGTGTTCGCACAGGACCAGGCGACCGGCGCGATCGAGGGTCAAACCATTGGAGCCTGGCTCGCCATCGCGTGGGGTCGACCCAGTGTAGCCACTGGGTCGCAGGAATACCCGGATGCCCTGGCCCGCCTTCCATTCGTAAATCGTGTTGCCTTTGACGTCGGAAAACAGCAGGCCTTGGAGGTTGGGGACCCAGATCGGGCCCTCGGCCCATTGGAAGCCTTCGGCCAGTTTCTCCAGTCGGGCATCCGGGGCCAGGAGTTGGTTCAAGCGTCGATCGAGCCGTTCGATCCTGCCGAAAGTCGGGTAGGGCGGTCGGCCGTTCGCGGTCTCGGCTCTGACCACGCTTTGGGCCGACAACTCCTGTGCGCCGAGGGCCAAGAGCCAGCCCAGGCACAGAACAACGGTGATTCTATTCATAAGGTTGATTCGTGAGAGACGCGCGTTGCACCCTTCCGTCACCGGTGGACCGGGCTGGTTCCGCCCGGCAAGCCACCTGGATCGCGCACGTAAGGAACTCCGCGCCAGCAGCTCATGGGGCAGCAAACGGCTACAGCCGTAGGAAGATCTTCCGTCGATAGAGAAAATGGCAAAACCCGAACACCAGCGCCAGGCTGGCAATCGCAACGGCCAGGTCGCCCCCCGCTCCGAAGCGCTGATTGAGATCGCCCCCAACGAATCGTTCAGCGATCTTTCCAAAATCGACCAGGTTCACCGCCATATAGATGGTGATCGGGTTCATGCCGACCCAGACGAACGGCCGCGCCCACCACTGGCACTTCCAGACATCGATCACCTGGTAAAACAACGCCAGCAGCAAGGCGCTGTAACCGCCGGCGACGAGCACATAAGAGGAAGTCCAAATCTTCTTGATCACCGGGAACTGGAAGCCCCACAGCCAGCCCAGGGCCACGCCCGCCACGCCGGCACCGACAAGGAGCCCGACCTTTTTCTGTTCCGGCACGGACTTACTCCCGAGGAGCAAACCGGCGAACACGCCCAGAAGGCAAGTGGCAATGGCCGGTAAGGTGCTGAGCAAGCCTTCCGGGTCGTGGTCTCCGTCCCATTTCCGCAGCGGCAGGTATTGCTTGTCGAGGTAGTTCGTCAGGTTCTTACCTTCGGCAAAATTCCCGGCGCCCACCCCCGGCACCGGCACAAAGGTCATCAGCGCCCAGTAGCCGACCAGCAGTCCCACGCAGGCGGCGACCAGGCCCTTGGGTTTGAGATAACAAAAGAGCACAGCGGCAAAACCGTAACAGAGGGCGATTCGCTGGAGGACCCCCAGCAGCCGAATCCGCTCGAAGGGGGTGCCAAACCCGCCATAGTAAAAGACGCCCAGGAGGTACAGCAGCACGGTTCGGCGCACGATGCGTTTCAAGGCTCCGGCGCGGCCCTCCTGGGCGATCGTCCGGGTCAGGGAGAACACCAGGGAAATGCCCACCATAAAGACGAACATCGGGAAGATCAGGTCCTCGAAATGGAAACCTTGCCAAGCCTTATGCTCGAGCTGGTCGGCCAGGGATTGGATCAGGCCGGCGTCGCTCAGTTTGCGCAGGCCGTGGACCAGCTCGTCGGCGCCGATGATCCAGAACATGTCAAAACCGCGGAGGGCATCCAGCGAGAGCAGGCGTGGGCCGACGGTTTTGGTTTCGGACGTCGAGGCGGGCGCGGTGGCGGTCTGGTTCATGCGACAAAGCAATCGGGTTGATAGCCAAACCTGTAGGCGAATCCACGCGCCGGTTCAAGAATTAAAACCCGTCACCTTTTGCTCGCTTTTAGCCACCCATGCGTGATGATGCCAATCTACTCAGTTCCGACCATGGAAGCCGGCGGAGATGTCGAACTGTTGGAGCGCTGCCTGGGCGGGGACCGGGAGGCCTTCGGTCACCTCGTGACCCGCCACCAGTCGCTGGTGTGTTCGCTGGCTTACAGCGCATGCGGGGACCTGGCGCGCAGCGAAGACCTGGCCCAGGAAATTTTTCTAACCGCCTGGAGGAACCTTGGCCAACTGCGGGATCGCGCACGCTTCCGGTCCTGGCTCTGTGGCATTGCGCGGAACCTCATCAACAATTCTCTCCGCCGCGAACTGCGCGACGCCACCCGCCTCGCGGCGCCCCTGGAAACGGTCGCCGAACCCACCTCGCCGCGACCCAACCCACGGGACCAGGCCATCACGCGCGAAGAGGAGGCCCTTCTTTGGCGAACCTTGTCGGAACTCCCGGAAACTTACCGCGAGCCGCTGATCCTGTTCTACCGCGAGCAACAATCGGTGGACCAGGTCGCCACCGCGCTCGACCTTTCGCAGGATGCCGTCAAGCAGCGCCTGTCCCGGGGCAGGGCGCTCCTGCGGGAGCAGATGGCCTCATTCGTCGAAACCACCCTGCGGAATACCCGGCCCGGCAAGGCCTTCACCCTCGCGGTGCTGGTGTCTTTGCCGGCCATCGGGCCGCAAGCCACTGCCGCGGGCCTGGCGATGGAAGCGGCCAAGGGGTCGGCCGCCGCCAAATCCGCCGGTGCCACCCTGGCTTCCGGCGCGGTGCTCGGACCGCTGATCGGACTGCTCGGTGCTTACATCGGCGTAAAGGCGAGCATCGAAAACACCAGGTCGCCGCGCGAACGTCAATTCATGAAGCGACAAAGCGGATGGGCCTTTGCGTTGGTGTTCGCCATGTTTGTGGCGATGACCTTGGTAATGACGGTTGGAAAGCGATTGTTGCCAGCACATCCGGGCGGGTTTGCGGCATTGATCATCGGCTTGGTCCTCGCCTATCTAGTTGGATTGTTCGCATTCATCCTCCGGTCCAATCGACGTCAACGGCAAATCCAGATCGAAGATGGGACTTACGTATCGCCGGAGGCGGTCCTGGCGAATCTGCGGCGGGTTTCCCCAGCGCAGGCCCGGCGGGGCATGTATGCGACCTTGGGGGGCAGCATCGTCGGCTCGGTCGCGTTTGCGGTCGTGTTGGCCGCACAACATCACGACTGGGTCGCTGCCGCCCTGGTCGTCACCATGGCCCTGAGCGTATTTGGCTCCGCCGCCGGGCTTTGCTCGAAAGGGCCGGAGCGTTTTCCGTGGCTATCGCTCCTGGCACCGCTGGTCGCGCTGGGGCTGAGCCTGCTGACCGTTGACCTGCGCTGGGCCAGTTGGATGATCAACTCGCCGATCAACCCGACCGCGCGGCGATGGACCCTGATCGGACTGAATACCTCCATCGCAGCCCTGGCCGCCTTGATCGCCGTCGGAGTCCTTCTCAATCAGCGGCTCCATCGCAAAACGCCGGCGAGAACTTCCGGCACGGACCAATCCGGAGTGGACTTCGGCCGGCGCTGAGTCGAGGTTGGCGTCGAATCTCCGCCACCTCGACACATCTGCCGGCCACTTGCCCCGTCCGCGACCGGACGGAGTTTGAAGCCGAGCCCGGTTTCACGTTAATCGAGATGTTGGTCGTCATCGCTACTATCGCGATTTTGGTGTCGCTGTTGTTGCCGGGGCTGGCGGCGGCGAAATCCAAGGCCCAACGAACCAAACGCAGCCGCAATAGCGACAACGGTAATTTGATCAAAACCTCGGAAATCGCTTACGCCCCTTCGACCAAAATCGTCCTGAGACGTTCCTTCCGGGTGGAAGGGACGCAACGGCGGGTATTGGCGATGCAAACCGTGTGTCATCCCAAAACCCGCCGTGTTTTTGAAGAGGTTTAGGGAAAGTCTCTGATCGCGGCCGCGCCTGCCCGTGAGCCCGCGGAGGAGGACGCCTCCACCGCATCAACCGCCCGCACCGAGCGGGAGGGACCGCGAGTCACGGTCCATTAATTGGCGGACGGCAGCATGATGCCATCTCTCCCGGCTTACGGCCCGTACGCAGGTTCTACACCCAACGCGGCGGGCCGCTCAACCGGGTAGCAGCGGACGTGAGTCCGTTCACGCTTTGGCCAGAGGCGGTTAGGGCCGACTTACCTCGGCTGCTACGGTTCCGGGCCGCATCCGCAAGACTCAGGGTCCTCCACTTTCTAGCGCGTACCGCCGCAATGACTCCTGGTCAACCTCGCCGGCCAGCACGTAAACCTTGTCCCCGCGACTCCAACTGGCTGTCATCAGCTTGCTCACCGTCGCCAACTCCGGCACGTCGGTGGCAGGCGGACCGGAGACGGCTGCTCGATCGATGACATAAAGAAACAAGACCTTGTTCGCGCCGCCGTCGAAACAGACCATCGCCGCTCGTTGTCCGTGCCAGGTCCGGAGCGCGCATCCGATGGGAGATAGTTTTTCCAAGCCGGCGGTCAAGACGAAATCGCCGTCACTCCGCTTCCGCGTCAGGTAATCCCGGATACGCTTCAGGTCGCCCGTCAACACGTCCATTCGATAGTCGCGCAAGCCGGAACGGACCATCCGATCGCGGAAGGCGCTGAAGGCGGCGGCCCCCATCGGTCGCGGCCATAACAGCAGGAGGCAGCACGCCAGGCCCGCAATCGCGATTGCGGGCAGCACCAATCTCCGCGGCCAATCCGGACTGCGGTGGAGGTATCGCTCGGAAATGATCTGCTCCCTTAGACCCCTTGGTGGCGCGATCACCCGCAACCGCGCGCCGATCGCCACATACGCCGCCTGTTGCTGTGCGAGCCAGTGCGCTAACTCCGGATCGCGCCGGACCAGCTCGAGTGCCTGCTGCATCTCCGGCTCTGAGGCATCATCCAGACCCGGTCGATAGCGAATCAGGATTTCCTGGGCTTGCCGCTTATCCATGAGGCGTCCTTCCAGAGGGGTGCTGTGGACGCTCGTCGATCAGCAGGTGCTGCTGAAGCCGGGCGATCCCGCGCGAGATGCGCGATTTGACAGTCCCTAGTGGAATATTCAGGATCTCCGCGATTTCCAGGTAGGAGTGATCCTTCAGGTAGAACAGCGTCACGGGGGCTTGGAAAACCTCGTCCAGTTGCCCGAGCGCTTCGAGCACCGCCGACGTATCCACCCGGCTGAAGCTCTCCGCGTCGATATTCGGTAATTCGTGCTCGACCGCCTCCAGTTCGTGGTGAGTAAACCGGGTTTGCCGGCGGTGCTTATCGAGAAATGCCCGGTGCAAGGTGGTAAACAACCAGGTCTTGACCTTGGACTTATCTCGCAACTGATGTCCTTTGCTGGCCCAGACGTAAAAGGTGTGTTGGGTCAGATCGCAAGCCTCCGCCTCGATCCGAGTCAAGCTGAAGGCGAATTGGTAAAGGCTGGAATAATAAGTGGTCACCAGGCCTTCAAAGTCCGGGTCAGGAGTCATACGGCTCGCCGCCGAGGATAGGAGCCGTCAGGCGCGAAAAAGTTCCCCACCCGGCCGGGGTCAGTCCCGCATAACCGCATATCGCCTGCCGGCCGACATGCAGTTATGCGGGACTGACCCCACTTTTGACACCTTCGCCGCGGTACCGTAAACTCCGGGGTGCACACGCCGGTATTCTGACACACGGAGCATCCGGGTGCAATGACGAGCTGCAGGCCAATGATCAGACCGCACAAACATCCGGACTGCCAGGTTCCCGTTCCTGCGGCCGCGTTCACGCTCGTCGAATTACTCGTCGTGGTGGCCATCATCACCTTGCTTGGCGGCCTGTTGTTGCCCGCGCTGGCCGGCGCCCGAGCCAGGGCCCAAGGGACCTTTTGCCTGAACAATCACCGTCAACTGACCCTCGCCTGGTCGATGTACGCCGGGGAGAATGATGATCGACTTGTCTATATGGTCGGCGATGCGGGCCCGGCCATGCACGGCTACACCAACGTGAACAACCCGGGTTACCGCCAGTTTCTCAAAGCATCCGCCATTCCGAACCCGGCAGGGATCTTTGTCTTCCTGGACGAGCACCCGGACAGCATCAACGACGGTTACTTCATCAATCGACCCGACGATAACGAGTGGCTGGACCTGCCGGCCTCCTACCATAACGGCGACGGCACCTTCTCCTTCGCCGATGGTCACGCCGCGCTTCATCACTGGCTCTTTGCCAATACCCGCCGCCCAGCCCGACCGGAGGCCGCCCCCCTGCCCTTCCCCTTCCGACCCGGTGAGCGCGCCGACTTCGATTGGCTGATGAGCCGGACCAGTGTCGAGCGCTGAC
>JAGWYX010000141.1 GCA_018969165.1 Verrucomicrobiota bacterium | reverse complement strand
CCTGCTGGTGCGGTGGGCGGTCACCTCACGCAGCCGCAACCACCGGGCGGCGGGCCGGGACCCGGCCGGACCGGACGCCGGCGGACCCGGCCTGCCGCGCGGGGTCGGGCGGCTCACCAAAACAGTGGCCAGCCCGGCGATGCGGACCGCCCGCTGCCAGAGACGTATCGCCGTGCGTCCACGCTGGAAGGGAGCCGTGGCCACGACCCCCAGCGCGGTGAGCAGAAAATGAAATGGCGCCAATACCAGCCGGCCCATCCGGTAACCCCGCCGCGACCAGACGCGGTCAATCCCGCGCAACCGCATCGCCGCGGCGGCCTTTCCCTCGGCAAACGCCGTCCGACTCAACGCCCCAAGCCGCAACCGGTCCGCCGGAACCCGATGATAAATCGCAGCGTCCGGCAGCCACCAGATTTCATAGCCCGCGCGTTGCAGCCGCGCGTTCAAATCGCACTCCTCGTACCGGTCCAGCCCCACGCAAAAGCCCCCGGCGCTCAAGGTCGCCTGGCGCTCATAGGCACAGTTGCCGCAGCCAGGAGACGTCTTGCCGGTCAACCGCCGTGCCGGGTGCCCCAGCTCCAGGGTCATGCTCCGCGCGTCGAACCACTTCGGGCACGGGCCCTCGACCTCCGGCAAAATGGCCCCCCCCACCGCCGCGATGCGGTCGGAAGGCTGACGGAGCAGGAAATCCCGGTAAGCCCCCAGCCAGCCCGCCGAGGGGTATTGGTCGTCGTCGAAAAAAAGCACAAACCGGCCGCGAGCCACCGCCAGCGCCGTGTTGCGCGCGACCGCGATCCCGGGCCTGGCTTCGCGACAGGTCCGGATGGCACGATGGACCGCCGCCAACTCCGCCACCACACCGGGCGTGGCGTCGCTCGAGCCGTTGTCCACAATCAACAACTCTGTGTCCGCGGTGAGTTGGGGCAACAGGCTCCGAACTGCCTGCGCGAGGAATTCCGCACGATTCCGCGTGCAGATGGCGACCGTGATAAACGGGTCGCGATCCGGGCTGTGGCCGTGCGCCAGCAGTCTGATCGAACCCTGGGCGGCGTTGTCGGACATGATTGCTTGAGCATCCAGCCAAGACCCGCCTCAGGTCTCCGGGAGCCAGAACGAAGGCGGCCACCGAGGAACCCAGGGCGGCCGAGTTGCAACCAAAGGAGCGCGGGTCTGCGACCCGCAGCAGCTTCGATTTCCGTTGACGCAGTGGCTCAGCCCACCGAGCGGCGAGCTGCCGGAACGCTGCGGCTCACAGAGCCGCGCTCCGGAAAAATCCTGCAGGCTGCAAAAACTCTTATCCGTAGAAGTACAAACCAACACGAATCCCGCCCGGCACCCCCCCGCCAGTGATCCGTGTCGATGGGTGTTCATTCGGGGTTCAAAATTCGAGCTGGTTGCAGCCGGTCTTTGGACTCGCCGAGTCTAAACGGCCAGCCCGCGCGTTCCAACCGCAAAAAGGCGTTGTTCGCCGGTGGCCGCACGCCTTAAGGTCCGCCTGTGAGAATCAGCGGGTTCACCTTCATCCGCAACGGCAACGCGCTCGGGTACCCGTTCGTGCCCGCCATCCGTTCCCTGCTGCCGTTGTGCGACGAGGTCATCGTCAATGTGCCCCGCTCGACCGACGCCACCCGCGCATCCGTCGAGGCCATCGGCGACCCGAAAATCCGCATCCTGGACTCGGGCTGGGACGACGCCGAGCGGGTGGGGGATCCGATTATGCGCCGGCACACCGACCTGGCCCTCGAACAGTGCACCGGCGACTGGTGCGTCTATATCCAGGGCGACGAGGTGTTGCACGAGGCCACGCTGCCGGCCCTGCGCGCCAGCATGGAGCGCGAACTCGCCAATGCGGCGGTCCAAGGTCTGCTGGTCGATTACACCAACTTCTACGGCAGCTTCTGGACCGAGGTCTATTCCTTCGGTTGGTATTACCAGGAGGTCCGCGTGGTCCGGCGCGACCCGCGGATTCGCGCCTGGGGTGGCGCCCAGGGTTTTCGCAGCACCGACGGCCAGAAGCTGTGGGTCAAGAAGTCTGGCGGCCGCTATTTCCACTACGGGCACGCCCTGGAGCCGACCCAGGCCCGGAAGAAATACGCCAACCTCGAAACCCTCTACGGCAATACCGAGAAGCTCCAGGCGGTCGAGCAGCGACCGGCCCGGTTCTACGAGGACAACGAAAAGGTCAAACCGTTCACCGGCACCCACCCGGCGGTCATGCGCGAGATCATCGAGCGGGCGACCTGGACCTACACCTCGCGCAACCCGCTCCTCCGTTTCAACCGGGACTATTTCTGGAACGACATCGCCTTGCTCATCAAACAGTGCACCGGCCTGACCCTCGGCGTGCATAAGAATTTCCGCCTCCTCAAGTGACGCCGGCGACCCGCTGCTGGAAGTCTTCGTAAACCGACCGGAGACCCGTCTCCAGGTCGATCCGCGGCTTCCACCCCAGCGCAAAGAGGCGGGAGCTGTCCATGAACTTCCTCGGGGTGCCATCCGGCCGCGAGGGGTCCCACTGGATGCGGCCGGCGAACCCGACCACTCGTCGGACCAGTTCGGCCAGGTCCTTGATCGAGATTTCGCTGCCGGAGCCGACGTTGATGAACGGCTCGGCCTCATAGTGCCGCATGAGAAAGACGCACGCCCGGGCCAGGTCGTCCACGTGCAGAAACTCGCGCAGCGGCGCCCCGGTGCCCCAGCAGGTCACCGCCGGTGCCCCGGCCAGCTTGGCCTCGTGAAACCGCCGGATCAGCGCCGGCAACACATGCGCGGCCTCCCGATCGTAGTTGTCGTTCGGCCCGTAGAGATTGGTCGGCATCGCGCCGATAAACCGGCAGCCATACTGGCGGCGATACGCCTGGCATAGCTTGAGGCCGGCGATCTTGGCGATCGCATACCATTGGTTGGTCGGCTCCAGCGGACCGGTCAGCAGGCACTCCTCGCGCAGCGGCTGCGGCGCCAACCGCGGGTAAATACACGAACTGCCCAGGAACAAAAGCTTCCGCACCCCCGCCCGCCAGGCGCCGTCGATGAGGTGATTCTGAATCTGCAGGTTCTCGAACAGGAACTCGGCGGGCCGGGTGTTGTTGGCGTGGATGCCGCCCACGCGGGCAGCCGCCACGAAGACCAATTCCGGCTGCTCGCGGGCGTAGAATGCCCGCACCGCCGCGGCGTCCAGCAGGTCCAGCTCCTCGTGGGTTCGACCGATGAGCCGGGTGAACCCCTCCTGTTCGAGCTGCCGCCAAAGCGCGCTCCCCACCAGCCCGCGATGGCCGGCGACGTAGATGGCCGAGTCGGAAGCCAGCTCCATGAATATCGGTGATGCGGCGCGCTTATTGAATGGCCCGGAGCAAGCGGCTTGGATGCTTCGGGCGCGTGAGGGACAACTCGATCGCCGCCATGGCCACCACCCCGCGCCTTTGCTCATACCCGATCCGTTCAGTCAAATCGACGACGGCCTCGGTCCGCTGGCGGTTCCGGGCGGTCAGGTCCCTCCCCTGGCGGTGAGCCGGATTGGTTAACCAATGCTTCTGGGTGCCTGACGCCATATTTCGCTGACGGGGTTGGATCGTAGCCGAAGCCGCCGGCGTGTCAACGACGCCGCGCCGCCGGCAGTGTCCTAATTTCGGAGCGCGGCTCTATGAGCCGCAGCACTGCAGCTTCAAAATCAAGCTGCTGCGAGTCACAGACTCGCGCTCCAACCGCAAATTCGGACACCGCCGAGGCGTCCTGCTTGGCTCAGCGACGCCTCGGACCGCGGCTTGTCCCAAGCCGCAGCGGTCCCGGATCGCCCAGGACCAGCGCACGTGCCCCGGGCAATTCCGTGCCGACGCGCTGCGAGTTGAGGACAACTCCCGGCTCGACCACATCCTCGGCGGCGGAATGGCCGTCCGCGCTGCCGGCGCGCAGGGCCGACTCCCACCCACAAGCACTCCGAACAGCGCAATGGTCACGGGTAAATCAGCCGGTAACTCACGAACGCGAGCCGGCGACTGTCGGGAGCCCACGATGGCACGTTGATGGTTCCCTGCCCGCCAAACAGTCTGGCCAACTCCTGGACCGGACCGCCATTGAGCGGCCTCAGCCGCAGCGTCACGTCCTGGTTCTCGGGATGGCCCTCAACCGCTTTCGCATAAGAAAGGAACACGAGCCATTTGCCGTCCGGCGACGGATGCGGAAACCAGTTGTTGAACTCGTCCGCGGTCACCTGTTCCTGCCCGCTCCCGTCCGGTTTCATCCGCCAAATCTGCATCGTGCCCGTGCGTTCGGAATTGAAATAGATGTAGCGCCCGTCCGGCGAGTAATCCGGACCGTCGTCCAGCCCGGGCGCGCTCGTCAGCCGGGTCTCCTGGCCGCCTTCGACCGGGATGCGGTAAATGTCAAACTCTCCCTGGCGCTCGCCGCAGAAGACCAACGTCCGGCCGTCTGGCGACCACCCGTGCCAATAAGACGGCCCCAGGGCCGTCAACCGGCGCGGCGTGCCCCCGGTCGCCGGCAGCACGTAGATCAAGGAGTCGCGCTGCTGGGATTGATCGCTGATGGCCAGCCAGGAGCCGTCCGGTGACAGCCCGTGGTCGTTGTTGCAACGGAGGGCAAAACCGGTGTCCAGCGCGACCGCGCGACCGCCGGCGATCGGCATGCGGTAAAGACGCCCGCGCTGGTTGAAGAGCAAGGACTGTCCGTCACGCGACCAATTCGGGGCTTCAATCCGATCCCGCACCACCTGGAGGACCCGCCGATCCTTGGAGCCAATGTCCACGATCTCCAGCGTGCTCTCCAGTCCGGTCTTGCCGCCGGTCGGGGCTGGCAGGCGATCGAGCTCGACGCCCGAAAACACAGCCTGCTCGATCACCGCGTTGTCGTGCGCGCACACCGCCAGCCCGATATAAAACGGCGCGGCAAACCGGAGCTTGAAAGATCCGCCCGCGGGAACCAGGCCCCCGCCCGGCCGCGCCACGGACATCGCCACGACGTCCCCGCGCTTCTCGAGCCGGAGCCGGCTTGGACTGGACACGTTTGATTGGATTTCACGCGTCTCGCCGCCCGGCCGGTCACGGAATTGCAGTGAGGTCAAGCCGTTCCCGTGCAGCGCCGCGTCCACGTAAGGCGAGTCCGCGTCCAGCGTCTGCCGAATCACCAGGCAGGCCTTGCGGTGGGCGTTGCCGCCGGGCTCGGGCCAGGCGATCGCGGCGGCGATCGCCACGCTCCCCGTCGTGCGTGTCCACACGAAGTGGAACGCATCGTTCGTGAACCACATATTGGCGCCCCCACCGGAGACCAGGTATGCCCCGTGCGCTGGATCATAAAACTCGGCACCCCGTTTGCCGACGGCGCCAATGTCCGTGTGGCCGTCGAAAAGTCGCGCGGCCCCGGACTGGGCGCAGGCCGAGTTGGCGGCCAACGCGAGTCCGAGCCAGGCCAAGGCCAGCGACGCGCGTCTCCGACTACAGGTCAACTCTTCGGGTAGCTTCAATTCGGTTCTTCGGTTCACAGCCGTCCCACGGGGACGGCTGTGATTCAAGGACTCAGGCGCGGTGCCGGCCTCAGGTTCATGGCCGTACCGATACGCCGCACCCAGGAGCCTGACAAGCTGATTCATGCACCGTCGCGCCAGGGGAGGCCTCCAAGCGCTGGGCTCAGTGTTCTTTGAAGCTGGCGGCGGCGTGGAGGCGCACGATGTCCGGGTTGTTCGGCGATGACACGCCCAGCGGCAGCAACTGAGCTGGGTTATGCGGGCGCAGGGTGCGGGGATCGCGCCAGCGCCAGGTCTCGACATGGCCGTCGGCGAACGACAAGTTCGCGCCGCGATTGTGATAATCGGAGGGGTAATCAATCCACATGTAACGCGACGAGTCGGGCGGCTCGGCGCCATCCATGGAGACTTGCAGACAGGCATCATTGATGCTGTCCTCGCGCTCGTCAACGAAGACGAAGGCCTGGGCCGGTGGCAACCGGTTGAACTCGCCCAAGGTCCTGAACTGGTGGTAACCGGCGGTGTACGGACCGCTCCGGTTGCCGATGTAAGAGTTCATCGAGATGCTGCGCACGCGGGGCGAACCGTGGACGCCGTAACTCAGGCTGGTGTCAGCGGGGCACTTGAACGGGCGGGCGTCGCGGCTGAGGTACGGCGCGAGTTGCGATGCTTGGGTCAGGATGAACGTGTTGGTGTCTGCGCTCCCGCCGGCGTTGGTCGGAAAGGCGTTGCCGCCCCGGAAATCGAACCAACCCAGCACCCAGGTTTGGTTGCTGTTCGAAAGGGTCATTACGTCGCCTCCGTCCAGGTTCCCCGGCAATTCCTCGTGGTTCTCCTGCGCGTACATTTGCCAAGCGGCCGCCATGCGGCGCAGGTTGTTCAGGCACACGGCGGCCCGGCCGCCGGTTTTGGAATTGCCCAGCGCGGCAAACTGGAGACTGCCCAGGAGTCCGAGCACGCCCAGGAGGATCAATAGGTCGGCGCGGTTGAAGGCGGCCTCGGAGCGGTTGGTTGCGGGGCGGCGCCGCGGATCAGTTAACCAAGGTGTTCGCATAACCAGGCATCGACAGAGCTTGCTTGTTTGCACCGCCAGTTACCCTGATCGGGGCTGGTTCGGCGACGTGGGAAACGGAGCAGAATCAGTGCCAATACCCGGATGCCGTCCCGGTCACCCGGCCCCCCCGTTTTGGTCGAGCCCTCGACACCAGGCGGGATATTGGCGTGAAATATGCTAACTAGCGCCATTAATCCGAGTCGGCCATGAGGCGATTCGGTGCGATTCAGTGATCCTAGAAAGCAGCCGGTGCCGGATACCGCGGCATTCGTCCTGCCGCGCAGGGTGTGGGTGGGTGTGATCAGGCTTGGCCGGACGGTTTGGGAGACAGTGTGCGGACACGGTGGGAGCACGACGAGTTAACCACCAATACGACGGAGGTGTTGCATGCGATGCAGCCGATGGTTTGCAGGATTGACGATAGTTTTGATGCTGGCGGGCGGCCGGGCCAGGGCGGCGGGATTGCCGGACGTTCAGGCCGTTTCGCTGGCGGCCCCGGCGTTGCCCCTTTCGGCGACGGCCAGCGGTTTTTCGGCGTCGCCGGTGCTCAGTTCCAACGGCCAGTTTGTCGCGTTCGTCAGCCAGGCCAACAACCTTACCCCGAACGATGCGGCGGGCAATGCCCGCGGCCGGTGGCTCAACGTGTTTGTGCGCAACCTGGCCAGCAACCAGACCACGCTGGTCAGCGTCACCCCGGATGGCACGACCACCGGCAACGACGACTCGTATTCGGCGGGGCTGTCGGCCGACGGCCGTTTTCTCGTATTTGAGAGTCGGGCGAGCAACCTGGTGACCAACGACACCAACGGCGTGTCGGACATTTTCGTGCGCGACCTGGAGGCCGGCGTGACCAAACTGGTGAGCGGGAACGCTTCGGGCGCCGGCAGCGGCGACGGGGCTTCGAGCAATCCCAGCATCACGCCCGACGGGCGGTACGTGGTGTTCGAGAGCGCCGCCGACGACCTGGTGCCGAACGATACCAACGGGATTCCGGACATTTTCGTGCGCGACCTGCAGACCGGGACCACGATCCTGGTCAGCACCAACGCGCAGGTATCGTCCGTGGGCGGTGGTGAGTCGGACTCTCCGGTAATCACGCCGGATGGCCGGTGGGTGGCGTTCGTGAGCACCGCCGCCAACCTGGTGGCGGGGGTGACGAACACGCAGGGCGACGTTTACGCGCGTGACCTGGCCACCGGCACGACTTACTGGGTGAGCACCAACGCGGCGGCGATTGCGCGGTCCAGCACCACCAACGTCATGCGATTCCTTAGCTCCATGAACCCGGTCATCAGCAACGACGGGCAGTATGCCGCCTACACGTGCACGCCGGGCAGTGCCACGACGACCCTGGTCCTG
>JAGWYX010000140.1 GCA_018969165.1 Verrucomicrobiota bacterium | reverse complement strand
CAAATGAAGCTGGGCATTGGGGAAATTGGCCTTCAGGCGGATCGTACCGGTGGTCGTGTCAATCTGGTTGTCGATCACCGCCAGTTTTCCCCGGTCCAGCACCGTCCGGTTATCGCGCCCGACCGCCACGACCGCCAGCTCGCCCCGGGAGCGTTGCTGCTCGATTTCGCTGAACGTCTGCTCGGGCAGCGTGAACACCACCGAGATGGGGCGCAACTGGGTGATCACCACGATCCCGTTGGAGTCGCTGGCGTGCACAATGTTCCCGACATCCACCTGAAGGATGCCAGTCCGGCCATCGATCGGCGAGACCACCGTCGTGTAGTTGAGCTGCACCCGGGCGTTGTCGATCGCCGCTTGATCGGCCTGGACGGTGGCGACCAGTTGGTCCACCAGGGCCTTTTGCGCGTCGTAATCCTGCTGGGCGACGATCTGCTGCGCCAGCAGTTGGGTGTCGCGGGTCAATTGAAGCTGCGCGTTGGCCAATTGCGCCTCGTCCTCCTTCTTCTTGGCCTCGTCCTGCTCGACCTGCGTGCGGTAAGGGTCCGGGTCAATCTGGGCCAGCACCTGGCCGGCATGCACGTCCTGCCCCTCCACAAAATTGAGCTTCTGCAACTGCCCATCCACCCGCACCCGGACGGTCACGGTATTGAAGGCCTGCACGGTGCCCAGCCCGTCCAGATAAATCGGCACGTCCTTCTGCCCCACCGTTCCCTCCACCACCGGGACCGCCATCGGCCCGGCCCGCCCGGCCCCCCGGGCTTCCCGGGTGGCCAATGCCGACGAGTGGCGGAGTCCCCACCACACGCCCAGGACGATCAGCACCGCGGCGACCGCGACCTGCACCGCGCGCCGCCGGGGTGGCGGGTGCGGCACGGCCAACGGCCGGGCGGGCGGGCTGCCGGCCCGCGCGCCTGGGGGCGGCCGTGCGGCCGGTGGGGGTTGCACTTCGTTCTCGTTCCGCATAGTTCAGATGGACCGCAGCCATCCGGTTAGACGCCGGCGATGAATAACAAGTTGCAAAATATGTCAGGTGTCATTATTGTCAATCGATTAATGCGGCCCTCCGCCATAACGACGCCCTCCGCGCCCGCCCACCCGACCCGCCAGGTGATCATCGAGACCGCCCGCACCCTCCTGCGACGGTTCGGTGAGGAAAAGTTGACCGTGGTGGACATCGCGCGCGCCCTCGGGATGTCCCACGCCAACGTCTATCGGTTCTTCAAGACCAAGGCCGAAATCCTCGACGCGATCATCGAGCAGTGGCTGGAGAAAGTCGAGGCGTTTGTCGATGGCATCGCCCGGCGGCCCGGCTCGGCCGCCCAGCGCCTGGAGGCGGTCGTCCTGGAACTCCACCGCAAGCGGCGCCAGAAACTGCTCGAAGACGCCGAGGTGTATGCCACCTTTCAGCGGTTGTTCGAGCTGCGGCCCGACGCGGCCGCCCGCCACCGGCAGAAGCTCCTGAATGTGTTCCACCGGCTCCTGGCCGAAGGGCTGGCCAGCGGCGAGTTCACCGCCGTCGATTGCCGCGAAGCCGCCACCGTCCTCAAGGACGCCACGACCGCGTTTCTGCATCCGTTGATGATCTCGGCCACGGGTGTCGAGGAGACCGAATCCCGGGCCCGAAACGTCGTCCGCTATATCGTCGCCGGCTTTTCGAGCCCGCCCCCGCGCGCCAACCGGCGGGATTCCGTCCGCCACCTCGCCGGCCGCCGGACCGCCAGCCGCCCGGCTTGATCCGCCGCTCAAGGTGCGGCCAGCGCGCCGCGCCTGAACGTCGATCCCGCTCCCCGGTTACGTTCGTGGCGGGCGCGGACCTCGAATGCAAAATTATCCAGAATCTCCGGATCCACGGCATCGCCGTTGACCGGCAGGGTCAGGGTCAGCAGGCCTTCCTGCTCGGCGATGTGAAGAAACTGGGTCTCGGCCAGTTTGCTGGGCATGCACTCCAGCGGGCCCACGCTCAACACCGCGTCGATGCCGCCGGCACGCCATTCCTGCAAGGCGGCGCCCACGGTCAACACCGCCTCGCCATTGAGCGCCTCGGGGATGAACGGCGCCGCCGCCGCCAGGCTGCGCCGCACCGTCGGGCGCGCGCCCCAGCCCAGTCGCTCGGCGCACACCCGGTAGGTGGCGTCGCGGACCCGTCGCTGCACCCAGCGGTTGATCCAGGCCCCCGGGCCGCCCGGAACCGCGTCCCGCCGATTGCAGTGATCGGCGTATTCCAGCACCTCGTTAAAGGGTGCCAGCCGGGCGCGCAGTCCGCGTCCCTCCAATCGTTCGATCACGCGGTCATTGGCAGCGGCGTTGCAGCGGACGTAGATTTCGCCGACCACCAGCACCGTTGGTCGGTGGTCCGACCCGCGGAGGGCGGCCAGTTCGTCCGTCGCGGCGGCGAGCAAGGCCCGCAGGCCAAAGAGGCGGCCGCTGCCGACCTCCCACAGGGCCGTCGCCGCCGAGAGTTCCTGCCCGGCACGCGTCTCGACCCGTTGCAACAACTGCTCCCAGTATCGCTGATATACCGACTGGCTCGCCCCCCGTTGCGATTCGATGGGACGAACGTCATGCAGGGCCTCCAACAACAAGTCCGAGGCCATCATGCCGGTGAAAATCAGCAAGGCCAGGCCGGCCGGGGCGCCGTCGAAATAGCCCGATTCCTGCGGCGACCAGATGCGGACACGGTCCTGCCAACCGAGCCGTGCCAGGGTGATCCGGTTCAGGAGATTGTACACACCGAAGCGACACGGGCCGCGCGTGACTGGCATCACCAGGACAAACCGCTGTTCGGTTGCCCGTTCCGGCTCGAGTCGCTCCAGCAGGCCGCCCAGTGTCATGCACATCGGCACGCATTCTTTGCCCGAGGTGTGACGCCGACCCCACCGCACGGCTTCGGCTCCCGGCTCGGCCAGGGTTTCCGCCGGCAGTCCAAACCCCCGAAAACAGGCCGCCACGACTTCCGAGCCCGGGCCCAGTCGCGGGATGAGCAACCGCTCGGTCGGGCGCACGTCGGCCAGGCGCGTGCCGGCAGACTGCAGCCGATGGAAGTCGTTGGGCTCGGATTTCCGCGTCGCGGCCTTGAGGTCCTCGCGCAGACAGTGCAGGAAGGCCTCGACGCGGGTCTTGGTGCCGGCATCGCCCGAGTGCCCGTCGGTCTCGATGATGGCGAAGGGTTTGCCCTCCATGATGTAACTGCAAAAATGGAGATTGAAGCTGTCCGGCCCGCACGAGTAGTTGCTGCAATAGATGGCATAAACTCCCGGGGTACGCCGGACCTGGTGGGCCGCGCGCAGGATGCGCTGGCCATCACCCCAATACATGTCGTCGAATATCACCGTGTCGGCCGATACCGGGCAGCATTCCAGCGGCAGCGCCAGCACCCCCTGCTCACGCAGGATCGCCGGCACGTTCGAGTTCAGGACCTTGTTGTGAATCGTGTATGGCCGACCCAGCACCACGACCGCCGGCAAGCCGTGTTCGACGCAATAGGCCAGGGCCTGCCGCCCGATCTCCCCGCACCCGCGCTCGAACTGTTCTTGCCGCTCAACGGCGGCCGCGTAGGCCCGCCGCCAGCGCTCCTCTCGCACTCCGAGGTCGTGCGCCAATCGCTGGCAACTGGCCACGAACTCCGCCGAAGCCAGGTTCCCCGAACCGACGTCGATCACCGGGCAGAGCCACTGGGCCGTCACCTTCGCCTTGAGGTCCCAGCGCAGGACCGCTCCGCTCCCCTGGACCACCGGGCAAACCACCGCGTCGCGTTCACCGGCGACCCGGGGCAGGCTCCGGATCATCGGCGCGAAAATCCAGTCCGGTCCGGCTTCAGCCAGGCGGCTGACCAGTCCATGATAGAGCTGCATCGGGGCGCAAAAGGGCACATTGGCCTCCTGGATGCCCAGCTTGAGGGCGGATTGGTCCGCGCCGCCGGGGACGACCAGGTCAAAATCCAGCTCGCTCAAAAACGTCGCGAAAAACGGAAACCACCCTTTCAAACTGAACTCATCGGCCAACCCCACCGTCGGGCGACCGCGGCGGTCCCGGCAGCGCCGCGTCAATTCCTGGACCAACTCCGCGCGCTGGCGGAAGGGGTCCGGCGAGCGGTCCGGAAGCTTGCGTTTGCGCGCGCCCTTGTCATGGAGCGAACAGGCCCCGCCCCACGAGAAGCGCTGCCGTTGGCCGGCCACGACGGTTTTGATCGAGTCGATGCGACAGCGGTTGCCGGGGCTGCCGCAGCCGGAGGTGGACCGGCAAACAAAGGTCTCCTTCTGCTCGATGCGCGCCTCCAGAAACCGGCTGGGGTCCAGCGCCGGCCGGCCGCGCCAGGGAATCTCCCGGTGAGCCAGCAGCGCGATCCCCAGCGCCCCCACGGTTCCCGGGTTGGGTGGGATGATGACCCGGCTGCCGGTTTGGCGCGCCACCGCGGCCGCCAATGCCGGCGCCGAAAAGGGCATGCCCTGGCAAAAAATCACCTCGCCGACCGAGCGGTTGCCCTTGACCCGGTGCAGGTAGTTTTGAATGATCGAGTCATACAATCCCGCGACGATGGACGCCCGCTCGACCCCGGCCGCGACGGCGGCGTCGATCACCTCGGCCATGAACACCGAACAATGTTGCCCCAGGGAAATGCCGCTCGGGGCGGCCAACGCCTCGCGGCCCAGTTGCGTCACGTCCCGCACCCCCGCGAACTTGCGTCCCTGCTCCTCGATGAACGAGCCGGTGCCCGCGCTGCACGCCTCGTTCATGGCGCAATCAATCACCCGCCCCTCCGCCAGCCGGATGTATTTGGCATCCTGCCCGCCAATCTCGAAGATCGTGTCCACCCGCGAATCATAGTGCAGGGCCCCTTCGGCGTGCGCGGCAATTTCGTTCAGGACAAACACCGCGTCGGTCCCGTAACACGTCGCCAGGAGCGAGCCGACAATCTCGCGGCCGCTGCCACAGACCCCCAAGGCACGAACCACGCAGCCAGCACCTTGCCCCGCCACAAAATCGCGCAGCAACGCCTGCCCCGCGCCGACCGGCTCTCCACTGGTCCGACGGTAACCCTCCCAGGCTATCCGGCGCTGGACCGCATCCAGCGCCACCAGCTTCGAGCCGGTCGAACCGATGTCGAATCCCAGGATCACGTCCGCGGCCGTTCGGGCGCCCGACTCCGCCAACGGCGCCGAGCCTGGAGCCAATTGCTGTCGGCCCGCGGCTGGTCTCCAACCGCCGCACGCAGGCACTGCCTCCGTGCCGCGGATTGCTGACAATCCTGGGTTCAGGTCCGGGCTCGGCCGGTCTCCCGGGACCCGTGGTTGCATCTGCTCCACCAAACCAAGACAACCGGCCAGGGCCGCTACCCGCGGAAAGCGGTTCTCCGCCGGCGGCGCCAGCACCTCCGCCAACGCCGGCACGCGTTGCGGGGCCTCCGCCGCCAGAACGGCGTCGCCCAGGGCCTCAAAAAATAAAGCGTCGTCCTCGACCAGCGGCACCAATCGCATCCCCTGTTTGGCCAGCGCCCGTCCGAAAGTCCGCTGGATGCGGCGCGACCGGCTGACACCACCGATCAGCAGGACCCGCGCCGGACTGGTGGCGGGTTTAATCAAGCCCAGCACATTCTCACACACCGCGTCGAACAAACCGGCCAGAATCGCCGCGCGGTTTTCCCCCTGGTTGGCCAGGTGCGTCATGTCCGTCTTTAAAATCACCGGACAACGGCCGGAAAGCGGCGCCGGCGGTTCGGTGTCCGCGCACAACTCGCTGGCCTCGGCGATGGTGAGCGAGAAGCGCTCGACCAGTTGCCGCAGGAAATTGCCGGTCCCTTGCGAACAGCGGCTGTTCTCGCGGAAGACCTCCAGATCCTCCGACCGTAACTCCAGCACCGAAAAGCCGTGGTTGCCGATCGACACCAGCGTCGCCGGCTCGTGATCGAACAGGAAGCGGTACCCCCGCGCCTGGGCCTGCTTGGTCGGAATCCGCGGGAGATTGACCTGGCGACTCAGCCGCCCACTCACCGCACCTCCGCAAACCGTGTCCCAGCCCCAGCCGGCCAGCAGTTCCAGCAGGCGCGGCCCCGGGTCTTTCTGGTGCTCGACGAGCTGCCGGCGCACCCACCGCAACCCCGATCCGTCGCGCACCAACTCGACGACCTTGATGGTCTCGGCTCCGAGGTCGATGCCCACGAAGCGATCCGGCGCCACTTCCGGCTCGGCCAGCCCAGCCGCACCATTGACGGTCGATGACACTTCAGCCCGCATCGTTCCAAGTCGTTGATTGCCGTCGACGCATGCGCTCGCCTTGTCGCGCGAAGCCTAGGCGTCCGGCGCGGCGGCCGACCATGACTTGGATCAAGGCCAGTTTGCAAACGTTCTCATTTTGGGGAGCGCGGGCGTCTCGCCGAACGCTGGCTCAGGGCTCGAAGGCGAAACGCCTTCGAGAGCATGCCGGTCGCCCGCGCTCTCCAGAACAGGAACGGCTGCATTTTTCGCGTTGCGCGGCCGGGCCAGGAGAGTAAGCTTCAGTCATGGCCAAAGGTCAAATGCATTGGCTTTTGCGTTCCGGAATGCTGCTCATCGGCAGCCTGAGCCTCCTGACAGCGGCCGAACCAGCCCCAAGCAAAAAGGCGGACCCCGCGCCCAAGTCCACCCCCGCGGAAAAGACCAAGCCGGCGACCGTGCCCGTGATCGGGTACCTCGAGACCCGGGACCGGGTGATCGCCCTCAAGGCAGGTGCGAAATACACGGTCACGACCAAGGCCGGCAAGGTCCTGGCCGAAGACATCGGCTTGGACAAGTTGCAGGCCAGCTATCCCGATCTCTACAAGCTGGTCAACGGCGCGGTTGCCAAGGACGGCTCATTCCAGCACGCCGGGCTGAGGCTCATGGCGAATTAATAGGTGGCGGCGCAGTTCCCGGCGAACGCCCGCTTGGATCACTGCGAGGTGGTCGCCGCGCCGGCTCCGGAATGTCGCAAGCCACGCCAACCGTCCACCGATTGGACCCGGGATTTAACCAGTCCGCGCACAACTTTGAGTACCAAGCAACCTCGCCGGAAAGGGCGCGCCCTTCCCGTGGCAGGGATCGCCCTGGCGGCCGTCGCGGCGCTCGCCTTCGGAATTGCCCTGCGTGTCGCGTCAAGAACTGATCCGGCTTACCTCCCGCAATTCATCCCGGGTCCGGCCTTGCCACCTCCCGGCAGCCACATCTCCTATTCTTCCCACGACACTGGGACTCCGACGGGTTCCCGCAATCCGATCGACCGCGGCAAGCTCTGGATTTCCACCTGGATCGGCAATCGGACCAACTACGCCTCCTACCTGTTCGACCTGGATTCACAACAGGTCCTCGGTTGCCTGCGGCACGCCGAACCGCTGGCCTTGAATCCCGCTGGCTCGGCCTTCCTCTGCGCCACCCGTTCGCCCACCGAAGAGACCAAGTTGCAGCAGGGGTGGAAACTCTGGCTCGCCAGAGTGTCACGCGGGCGGATCCAGCTCCCGCTCCTGGCCAATGCGGACCGCGCCCGGGACAGGCGGCGATGGCGCGGTTTACCTGGTGCACCTGAAAACTGGCAACGTCAGGCCGCTGGTTGCGCCGGATCCCACCCGACGCACCTACAGTCACCCGATATTCTACGGCAGCAAGGTCCTGTATCTCCAGGAAAACGCCCTCTGGATGGTCAACCGCGACGGCACCGAGCGGCACCGATTGTTTCCCTGACGCGTCCACGATCGGCGCCGGGCCAGAGTTCCAGCGAGGCGCGCCGCAGACCTCAAGTCACCTTTGCCATTCATCTTCGAGGGTTCTCTTCCTTCGTTGGTTCCCTCCGCGCGCATCGCTTATAGAGTCCTTGAGCCATGAAACTCGATGCAATCAAGTCAAGTTTTGGCGTCTCGTTCCCCGTTTCGCCGTCGGTGCTTGCCTCCGCGTGGATTCGTC
>JAGWYX010000139.1 GCA_018969165.1 Verrucomicrobiota bacterium | reverse complement strand
GAACGATACCGTTCCCCATTCCCCACTCCGCAGTCCGCATTCGTCCGCCGGTTCCACCAACGCCACCGCCGCCGCCGTGACGGTGCTCCGGAACCTGGGAGCCGCAGTCGAGCCCGCGGCGAGTGATTGGCTCCTGGGGCGCGCGCATCCGCAGGGCGGATTTCTGGCGTTGCCGAACGCGCCCATGCCCGATTTGCTCTCGACCGCCACGACGCTGCACGCCTTGGCCGGTTTGCAAGTCTCGTTTGCGCCTCTGCGGGAATCGTGCCTGGACTTTGTCGATTCGCTCTGGACCAACGTCGGCGGGTTCCACGGCAACTGGGGCGACGACCACCTCGACTGCGAATACACCTTCTACGGCTTGCTGGCGCTTGGGCATCTAAGCCTCTGACCGGGCCTCACCCCACGCGGCGATGGCGGCCGCCCGGCGGGAAGATTCGTCAGGTCTTTTTCGGTCGAAACCCGGGTGGCAGATGGGAGACCGGAGGCGGCGATTCGGCGACCTTGGCTGGCACCGCGTGGTCCGGTTCCGGTTCCGGCTCGGTTTCGGGGGGTTCTTCCACAAAGGTGGGGTCAATCTGGAGCAGGCGTTTGCGCGCCTTGGCGGCGGCGGCGGTCTGGCCGTATTCAGTGACGATACGACGAAGCAGGGCGACGACCTGGTCCGCCTTGTCGTTGTGATTATAGAGATTGCAGAGGTGGATGGCGGTCCAGCCCCATTGTTCGGGGGGCAAGCGGTGTTTGAGCACCTCCTCGTATTCGAGGATGGCGGCCAGCGGATTCTGCAGGTCCTTCTCGTAAAGCTCGGCGATGCGGAGCGCGGCGAACTGGGCGCGCGGATCTTTCCTGAGGTATTCGCGCAGCAGCCGAATGGCTTCCAGCGGATCGCCATTGGCCCAGACCTGCTCGGCGCGTTCGTATTCCGGATCGCGGAGGCCCTCGCCCTCCTCGTTAAACAGGACCTTGACGGTCTTGGCGGCTACCCATTGGGACAACTCGTGCGCGGTCAGCAGGCCCAGGGCCACCACGCTGAAGAAGAAGGCGGCGCCGAACATCATCATGTGGGCGTAAATCCGGTTCTGTGGCGTGGCCTTGTCATAGTCGGGCACGCGGACCTCCTCCGCGCTCGTCGTCACCGACGTGGGATTTTCGTTCATGATCCGCGCGTAGCGCGAATAGAACGATCCTCCGAAAACACAGGCCAACACCAGCAGGATGGCGAAGAGGGCGATTCTGACCGAGCGTTTCATGAACCGACGATGGTTGTTTTACACCAAGTTACAGACCAGCCGACCGACTGCTTCGTTCGCGTTAAATCAGCAGCCCGGCGATCGTGGCCGTCAAATAGCAAGCCAGCAGCCCGCCGATCATCGAGCGCAATCCCAGTTGCGCCAAGTCGTTCCGCCGGCCGGGCGCCAGGGCGCCGATCCCGCCGATCTGCACGGCGATGCTGCCGAAGTTCGCAAAACCGCATAAGGCGTACGTGGCCAGTGTAAAGCTACGTGCGTTCAGCATCGCCTTTTGTTGTGTCAGCGTCAAATACCCGAAGAACTCGTTCAACACGATCCGTTCCCCCAGAATCCGGCCGACCAGTGGACAATCCCGGGCCGGGATGCCCATTAACCAGGCGAAGGGGGTGTTGGCCCAGCCCAGGACGGCCTGCAGCGGCGTCTCCAGGTGCAGGGCAAACAACTTGCGCAACAACCAGGCGATCGAGTGGTTCGCCAAGGCGACCACGGCCACAAAGGCGATCAGCATGCCCAGGATATTGATCGCCAGCGTCACCCCTTCGCCGGCGCCGCGGCAGAGGGCATCGATGCTGTTGGTGAAGGTCCGCTCCAGCCTGACGGGCGCGCCGGCCGCCGTCTGGCTGGCCTGGGTTTCCGGAAACATGACCTTGGCGATCAGCAACGCCGCCGGAGCGCTCATCACCGAGGCGGTGAGCAAATGCCCCGAGCTGGCGCCCATCAGGGCATAGACCACCATCACCCCGCTCGCGATGGTGGACATGCCGATCGTCATCAGCGCCATGACCTCGCTGCGGGTCATGCCCTCGAGGTAGGCCTTGATGACCAGCGCCGACTCGGTCTGGCCCAGAAAGATGTTCGTGGCCGCCGCCAACGTTTCGCTCCCGCTGGTGCCCATGCACCGGCGCATCACCCACGCCATCGCTTGCACCACCCACGGCAGAATCCGCCAATGATAGAAGAGCGACGACAAGGCCGAGACCACGATGACCGAGGCGGAAATGGTCACGGCAAAAATGAAGGCATTGCCGGCGCCAAACCGCTGCGCCAGCAGCGCCGGATCGCCTAACGGTCCAAAAACCAGCTTCGCGCCTTCATTCGCAAAATCATTGAGGCGAAGCACCGCCCGGTTGGCAAAATCGAATAGACCAGCCCCGACCGGCGTTTTCAGAATGAAGACCGCGAAGGCGAACTGGAGGCCCAGGCCCCAGCTCACGGTGCGCCACGGCACCCGGCGGCGATTGTTGGAGAGTCCCCAGGCCAGCGCCAGCAGCAGGACCATGCCCAGCAAGCTCGTGAACCTCAGGCGCCAGTCCGGAATGTCCATGCGCGGAAGGTAAAAGTGCGTCCGGCCCGCCGCAAGCGCAATGTCACCTCTCCAAACGTCCCGCAGGCGTCAATGCCGCTGGCGCCCCGCCCACTCGGCTGCCATCCGCGCCGCCAGGTCCGTCAACCAGCGACCCGGCTGAGCCTTCGCCTCCTCGATCGTGGCGAGCGCCGGCGCGATCCCCTCCAGACGCGTGAAGCGTTGCCGGGCCAATGCCACCGCCGCGGAATCCCTGCGTGGGTCCAGGTCGAGCCGTCCCGCCAGGCCCAGACAAGGCACGTGCGCCTGGCCGCACAGCCGGGCTACCTCGCCGACTCCCTTGCCCATGACGGTGGATCGGTCAATGCTGCCCTCGGCGGTGATCACCAGGTCCGCGCCGCGCAGCCGTTCCTCCAGCCCCGCGTAACGAGCGAACAGCGCGAAACCGGGCTCCAGCCGCGCTCCCAGAAATGCGCACAGGCCGAACCCCAGACCGCCGGCGGCACCCGAGCCGGCGACTCTGCCCAGGTCGCGCTTCAGGCTCTTCTTGACCACCGCGGCCAGCCGGGCCAGGCATTTTTCGACTGGATAATAATCGACTTCGCGGAGCCCCTTTTGCGGGCCATAAATCCGGGTGCAGCCCCGGGGTCCCAGCAGCGGGTTCTGCACATCCACGGCGACCACCAGCTCGCCAAACCGGAGGCGATGCTCGGGCGGTTCGAGCCGTTCCAGGTTCGTCAGGCGGGTCCAGCGTCGAATCGGCTGGCGCTGCCGGTCCAGGAACTTCCACCCCAAGGAGCGGGCCAGGCCGAAGCTCCCCTCGTTGGTGGCGCTGCCGCCGACGCCGACCAGACATCGCTCCGCTCCCGCGCGCGCCGCGCTCTGCAACACCACCCCCAAGCCGAAGGTGTCCACCTCCAGCGGGTCGTATTTCCGGCCACGCAATTGGGCCAACCCGACGACTTCCGCCGACTCGATCACCGCGGTCCGGCTTTTTGGCTCCCACCACCACCGGGCACGCCGCGGCTCATGCGTCGCATCCACCGTGACGGTCACTTCCGCCCGCGCCCCCAGCAACTCGCCCAGGACCTCCCCGAAACCGTCGCCGCCGTCGCTCATCGGGAGCAATTCCAGGGTGTCGCGCCCGCGTGGGCGACGCCAACCGGCCGCGATCGCCGCGGCCGCCGCCGGCGCCGTCAGGGTGCCTTTGAATTTATCCGGAACGATCAGGACCTTCACGCGGCCGGATTAAACCCCGCGCCGGCCCGCGGCCGCAACCGCAAAGCAGGAAAGTGTTGCCGGGGACTCCGGTGTATGGCAATTTGATGAGGTGATTTAGCATTATGAATACACCCAAAATCATTGCTTACCTCAAACCGACCTGCGGGTGGAGCCAGGGCGTGCGGGCCGTGCTGCGCAAATACGCTCTGCCGTTCGAGGATCGGGACATCATCAACGACCCGGCGCAGCGCGAGGAGATGATTGCCCGCAGCGGCCAAATGCTCAGCCCCTGCGTCGAGATCGACGGCCGGATGCTCGCCGACGTCAGCGGGGAAGAAGTCGAGGCCTACCTGTTGGCCAATCGCCTGGTCAGTCCCACCGACCGTCCCGCGGATGCCCCGACCAATCAGCCGTGCGCCCACGAGGCCCCGGCCCACACGCCGCTCCAGTTCGGCCGGTAGCTCCCCCGCATTTTTCGATTGCTTCATCGGCCGCCCGGCGGCATATCGCGCAACGATGCCGATGACCGAAATGGCTGTCGCGGCTCGCGCGCCTGTTCCCGCGCCGAGCAGCGAGGGCGCCTTATCCGTCGAGGTCACGGACTTGTTCCGCCGGTTCGACGGGACGCTCGCCCTGCAGGGGGTTAGCCTGGCCATTCGTGACGGGGAGTTCTTTTCGCTGCTCGGACCGTCGGGGTGCGGCAAGACCACCCTGCTGCGCATCCTCGCCGGGCTCGAGCGGCCGGATACCGGTGTCGTGCGCATCGCCGGGCGGGATGTCCGGGATCTGCCCGCCCACCGGCGCCCGGTGAACACGGTCTTCCAGTCCTACGCCCTGTTTCCGCACCTGACGGTCCGCCACAACGTCGCCTTCGGTCTGCGGATGAAGCGGGTGCCCGCGGCCGAGATCGAGGCCCGGGTCCGGCGGGTGTTGGACCTGGTGCGGATCGCGCCGCTGGCCGACCGCAAACCGGCCCAGCTCTCGGGCGGACAAAAGCAACGAGTGGCCGTCGCCCGCGCGCTTGTCAACGAACCGCAAGTGCTGCTGCTCGATGAACCGTTGAGCGCCCTGGACCTGCAGTTGCGCCGGGAGTTGCGGGTCGAATTGCGCACCCTGCAACGACGGCTCGGCATCACCTTTGTCTTCGTCACCCACGACCAGGACGAGGCCTTGGCCCTCAGCGATCGGATCGCGGTCATGTGCGCCGGCCGGATCGAACAGGTCGCCACCGCCGAGGGGTTATACGAGCGCCCCAGGACCCGGTTCGTCGCCGAGTTCCTCGGCTCGTGTAACCTGCTCGAAACCGCCGTCTGCCAACCCCGCAACGGCGAATGGCTCGTCCACTCGCCGCTGGGTGAATTGCGGATCAGACCAGCGCCCACAGCCGCCACGCCGGCATCGGCGGGGATCGCCCTCGCCATCCGGCCGGAACGGGTTCGCTTGCTGGCGCCGGCCTCGGGCGATGCGGAAAACTGCGTTCCGGCGCGGGTCGAACAGCGAATGTACAGCGGAGCAGAAACTCAATACCTGCTCCGGGCCGGCGACCAGATGATTAAGGCCTGTGCACTGAATGCCCGCGCCGGCGATCCGGGGTTTCGCGCTGGCCAGGAGGTGATCGTGCACTTGCCGGCGGACGCATTGATCGTGCTGGAGCGTTGAATGCCCCCGGGCTCCCCCGTCCGAGCGGTCGCACCCGAACCTGGCGCCGAGCCGGCAGCACCCCGGGTGCGGACTCGAATCGGGCGAGGCGCGCGCACGGAATGGACGAAGGCGAGGAATCATCGAAGATGCATGGCAAAGGTGACCTGAGGTCTGAGGCGCACCTCGCTCGCCACATTCGTCACGGCGAACGCCTGACGCGAGCCGACCATCTATGGCGGTCGGCCTTGCTGAGTGGTCCGGCGATGCTCTGGACGACCCTTTTCCTGCTGGTGCCCCTGGTGGCGATCGGGGTGATCAGTCTTCTTTCCAAGGGAATCTACGGGTGGTTCTCACCGCCGTTCACGCTCTACAGTTACCTGCGGTTCCTGGGTTTCGGCCTGCTGGGGTTCGATCTCCTTTACCCGATGGTCATCGTGCGCAGCATCGTCCTCGGGGCCGCCACGACGTTGCTGTGCGTGCTCGCCGCCTTTCCGCTGGCGTTTTTCATCTCGGGCCTGCCGTCGCGCCGCAAGCACCTGGCGCTGACCCTCGTGGTAATTCCACTGTGGACCAACATGATGATCCGGACTTATGCCTGGCAGATCCTGCTCGGGCCTCAGAGTGGGTTGAGCCGGCTGCTGGTGGCCGCAGGCCTCTGGCCGGCCGGGGCCGGTCTTTATCCCAGCACGATGGCGGTCTATGTGGGCATGGTGTGTGATTTTTTGCCTTTCCTGGTGCTGCCGCTCTACGCGTCCGTCGAGAAGTTGGACTGGATTCAGGTCGAGGCGGCGCGCGACCTGGGCGCCGATGCGCTCCAGACATTTCGCCACGCGATTCTGCCGCAGGTGGTGCCGGGCCTGGCCGCCGGCTGCCTGCTGGTGTTCATTCCGGCCAGCGGCCAGTTTGTGATTCCCGACCTGTTGGGCGGGGGCAAGACGGTCATGGTCGGCAATCTGATCCAGCAGCAGTTTCTCCAGAGCCGGGACTGGCCGTTCGGCGCGGCGATCGCCTTTGTCGCGATGGCCCTGTCGATGGCGGGCATTTGGGTCTACGCGCGGGCGGCGGGCGCGCGGGCGGACCAGGTCATCCTATGAGGCGCGGGTGGTGGCACATTCTGGCGACGGCGCTTTACCTCTTCCTCTACGCGCCGATGGTTGTGGTCGTCGTCTATTCTTTCAACGCGGCGCATGACGGTTTCATCTGGAGAGGATTCTCCACAGCCTGGTATCGTACGTTGTTCGCCGACCCGGCCGTGTCGCTGGCGGTGAGGAATACCGTGGCTTTGGCGGTCCTCAGCACGGCGGTCTCGACCTGCCTTGGCACGATGTTGGCGGTCGGCCTGACGCGCTATTGGTTTCCGGGCAAGCGGCTGGTCGCCTGGCTGATTTATGTGCCGGTGGTGATCCCCGACATCGTGATGGCCGTGGCTTTGTTCCTATTCTACTCGATGGTCAGCCGGTGGTTGGGCCTCCTGCGCCTGGGATTGGGCACCATGACCATCGCGCACATCACCTTTCAAATCCCGTTTGTTACCATCGTGGTGCGCGCCCGCCTGGCCGGCCTGGACCCGGCGCTCGAGGAAGCCGCGCACGACTTGGGAGCCACTCCCTGGCAGACGTTCTGGCGCGTGACCTTTCCGCTGGCGCTTCCCGGGGTGCTGGCCGGCGCCATGCTCGCCGTTACAGTGAGCCTGGATGATTTCATCATCAGTTTCTTCAGCGCCGGCGCCGGCAACTTGACGGTGCCGATCCTGATCTACTCCCAGGTCAAACGCGGCGTGACGCCCGAGATCAACGCCCTTTCCGCCTTGATCGTGGCGGCCTCGATCGCGGGCACGATCGGCGTGACGTGCTTGCAACGGGCGCGCCGGGCGAAGGATCCTGAACCACAGGGCTGAGCCGTGGAACACCGGAACCACCAGACCGCCACTGACTCCTCCCGGCCGTCAGTCGGACGCTCCGAGAACCAGACCGGCAGGCGGGAGATTCACGCGCTGGGCCGCGAGGTGCCGTTCCCGGCCACGGCGCGATCGGTGACCGCAGGCAGGCTGCGTCCGCGTGTGCGCGGTCTGTGGTGGGGTCTGCTCTTGCTGGCGTTGCCGTGTGCCGTGGTCCCCGCGCACGCCCAGGCGCGCCACCTGAATCTGTTCATCTGGAGCGAGTACATCGACCCGTCGATCGTCGCCGACTTCGAAAAGCGATTCGACTGCAAGGTCACCATCGACGTTTACGAGGAGGAAGAGAGCATGATGTCCAAGCTGCTGGGCGGGGGCGACGCCCTCTATGACGTGATCGTGCCGTCGAACCAGCTCGTGCCGGCGCTGATCAAATTGAAGCTGCTCACGCCGCTGCCACGGGCCAGCCTGCCCAACCTGCGAAACCTGGAGCCGCAATTCGCCAACGCCCGCTACGACCCCGGCAACCGCTACACCATCCCCTTCCAGTGGGGCACGCTCGGCATCTATCTGCGCAACCCCAAGCACCGGGTGATCGAGGAATCCT
>JAGWYX010001072.1 GCA_018969165.1 Verrucomicrobiota bacterium | reverse complement strand
AGTGGCCGAGAGCGGGGCGGAATTCAACCCGATCGGGACGAAGCTCCCGGCTCACGGTAACTGGCCCGACCGCCGGACGGGTTGCTGCTCAGGCCTGAAATACCCTCTGTATATGTGACCGGGCTCACGGCGGATGCCGAGCAAGCGGCGACGCGCCAGGACGGCGAAGCGGGTTACGTGCTCAAAAGCCAGTTGTCGGAACTGATTCCCAAAGCAGTGCGGAAGTATTGCTCGGCGACTTGCGTGTAAAATCCCGCCAGGTCCTGCCGCGCCCTCCGCGTGTCCGGCGCTTCGCGGCTCCGGAGCAAGGCCTCCCAGGATTCGTACCGCGCGCCCCACGTTTGGTTCAACCGTTCGATCTCGCCATACTTGGCCTTGAGATCGTCAACGAACTTCCGCTTGGCTGGCTGAGCCGGCGGCGAACGCAAGGCCGCGACCGCGAGCGAGACCTCGTCGCCCCACGACATTTCGTTGTCGGAGAAATAACCCAGGCACCAAGGATCGCCGGCGCTGTGGCCGATCTTAGTCGTCATGCTCGCTTGCATTCCCTGGCGGAAACTCGGATCGAACACGTCCGGGAATTTACCCCAGTAGCCTTCGCTGCCAGCCAGCAGGCGCGTGTGGCCCGAGCTGATGGCGTCCACGTAGGGCGTCCGGCGCAGCGCCCGCAAGCCCGGGTCAGACCGCATCCCGAGCGTATTCAACCCCCAACTGCGCAGCCGACGATGGGCGATCTCGTCCGCCTGCCGCCGCCAGTCCGATCCGTATTTGCGGAGGAGATTGGCGCCGGCAAAAGAGAAGCAGCGCGGCGATTGGCCGGCGTAATGCCCCTTGAGAGCGAACTGACCGTGGAGCAGGAACTCGGAAAATCCGGCTTGCCCGCCGGGAAAAGCCTCGAACCAGTCCGCCCGCCCGTCGATGGGCGTCGCGTCGAGCGCCCCGACGCAATCCATGCCTTGCGAAAAGAACAGGCGACCGTCCGGATCCACCAACCACCATTTGTCATGGTACTTTTCGGCCCGAAAGAAACCGGTGGCCTCGAGCCGCGGTCCGGCCGCCCAGCCGCCGAACCGGTCCCAATCGGGCGGCGCCGGTTTCCGCGACAAGTCCTTGAGTTCGGCCGTGTGTCGCCGGGCCAGTTCGGCAAGGGAATGCGTCTTGCCCGGCCAATCCTTGTGGCGATATTGCCCGAAGGTGTCGATGAACGGAAAGAAGGGATTGGCATCCGTAACGGTCGCGGTCGGGGGGGTGTAGGTGCCTTCCGCGCGGATGGTGCTGAGCGCGAAGTGATGATCGGTGTCGGGGTGGTCCACAAACACCAGCCATTGATTCACGGCGGCGGCCTGGACGGTCCCTGGCCCGCCCATCGCCACGGGATCACCGCGCATGCCGAAGAGTTTTCCCCCAAGCGTGCTCGGGCTGGCTCGCCGCAATTCGACGCGCAGGACGCCCGCTCCCAATGGCCCCAGGGCCAACGAACCATTGACACAATGGTTCACGCCATCGGCGCCCGGATTGTCCACGCGACAATGGAGCGTGACCGGGTGGGGGTCG
>JAGWYX010000138.1 GCA_018969165.1 Verrucomicrobiota bacterium | reverse complement strand
TGAACTGGTAGCCGACGCGCCAGCCGTTGTCGGCGCCCTCGACCAAATACACCCAGCGCGCCTGGTCGCCGCTGTCCGAATTGTTGTCGCCGGTCCAGAGGTTGCCATGTTGGTCGAACACCAGTTGCTGGGGATTGCGCAGCCCGAAGCAAAACAGCTCGAGACCGGTCCCGTCGGGATTGCAGCGGAAGACCGAGCCGCTTTCGGTGTTCAACACCCGATGGCCGTCATTCTCCACGTTGGCCGCGCGATCGCCGATGCTGAAATAGAGCTTGCCGTCCGGACCGAAACAGAGGCCGTGCAGGTCGTGCCCGAGGTAGCCCACGCGCACGCCGTAGCCATGCTGGAGCGATTGGCGGAAATCGGCGACGCCATCGCCGTCGGTGTCGCGCAGCAGCCACAGGTCCGGGATGCAGGTGTACCAGACGTTGCCCCGGCGCGCGAGCACGCTGGCCCCGATCCCGTCCTCGATATGGTTGAACCCGGTGGCGAACACCGTCGAGAAATCGGCCCGGCCGTCGCCGTCCCGGTCTTCGAGCAGGCGGATTTGGTCGGAATACTTTGTAAAATCGGCGAGGCGCGACCCGAGATGCCGTTTCATCTCGGCGATGCGGTCATCCACGGTGCGGCAGGCGAGGTCTTCATCGAGCCAGCTCATGATGCCGCGGATGTCCAGCACCCCGGCGCGATCCCGGTAGGTCTCGGCCACATAGCAGCGGCCTTTCTCGTCGAAACAAAAGGCGACCGGGTTCTTGAGCTGCGGCTCGGCGGCGAACAGATCGACCTTAAACCCAGGCGGGACCTGGAACCGTTTGATGGCGAGGATCGGATCGACCACCACCGGCGGCTTGCGGCGCGGGGATTGCGGCTCGACGGTCGATTCCGCGTCGGCGCCCAGCGCCAGGTGAACAGCCATGAATGAACACAAAAAAAGGCCCCGGCTCAGGGCCAACAGCGAATGGGATGTCGGCATGCGTCCGGGAAATATAATTACGCAGACCTAGGAAGCAAGCGACGAACGTGGATTCGTGTCACGTGCCGGACTCCTCGCTGTCCGGCAGCCGGGTCAATTTCAACCGGGCGACCCGCGGACCATCCATCTCCTCGACGCGCAGTTGGAAGCTACCAACGCGCAAGGCGTCGCCCACCTTCGGAAAACCGCCCAGCCGATAGGTCACCCACCCGCTGGCCGTCGCCATCCCCTCGTCCCGCAATGCTTCGCCGACCAGCTCGGCCAACTCGTAAAGTGGTAAGGCCCCGGCCAGCTCCCAGGCGTGCTCGTCGGTCTTCACCAGCAGTGGTTTTTCCTGGTCGAACTCGTCCTGAATCTGGCCAACCAGCTCCTCGAGGATGTTCTCGAGCGTCACCATGCCGACGGTGCCGCCGAATTCGTCCACCACGATGGCGAGGTGGAGTTTGCGCTCCAGGAACAATTGGAGCAGTTTTTCCAGGCGCGCCGTTTCCGGCACGTAGATCAACTTGCGCGCCACCGCCGCCAGCTCGGCTCCTTGCCGCACCTTCAGCCGCATGGCGAACAAATCCTTGGTGTGCACCACGCCCAGGGTGCGGTCCAGGTCCCCCTCCTGGCACAACGGGAACCGGGAATAACGCGAGCGCTCGGCCACGTCCAGGCACTGGGCGATGCTCGCCTCGGTGTCCAGCGCGACGATTTCCTGCCGGGGCCGCATGACATTGCGGACGATCCGTCGCCGCAGCTCCAGGGCGTTCAACACCAGGTCCCGGCTCAATTGGCTCCCGCCGGCCAGCGGCCGCGACGTCGAGATCAACAAGCGCAGTTCCTCCTCCGAATGCGCCAGCTCCGCCCCGGTCGCCGGCTCGACGCCGATCTGCCGCAGCACCCACTGCGCCGAGCAGTTCAGCAACCAGATGAACGGAAACGACACCCGGTGGAACCACACCATCGGCGGGGCCACCCACAGCATCGTCGGCAAGGTGCGACGGATCGCCAGCGCCTTGGGCGCCAACTCCCCCACCACGATCAGCAGAAACGAGTTGATGAAGAACCCCACCAGCACCGTCGCCGTCGTCTGGGCTTCCGGCGAGGTGACCCGCAGCCAGGCGAACACCGGCAGCAGCAACGCCCGAAACACCGGCCGCACCACCACGCCCAACGCCAGTCCCACCAACGTGATCCCCAGTTGCGTCGCGCTGATGTAAGCATCGAGATTGTTGATGATCTGCCGCGCGATTTGCGCCCGGCGATGGCCCTTGGCAATCAGCGCATCGAGCTGCGTCCCGCGAATCTTCACCAGGGCAAACTCGGCGGCGACAAAGAAGCCGTTCAACAACACCAGCCCGAGCACGGCCAGGATTTTCAGCAGGTTGGAAGGCAGCGAGGTCGCGCTCATGCTCACCAGCTCACGGCGCCGAAAATGAACCCGAGAATGTCCTGGAGGCTGATGACGCCCAGCTCGCGCCGGTCCCGGGCCAGCACGATGCCCAGGTGATGCCCGCTGCGTTGCATCCGCCGCAGGGCCTCCTCCAGCCGCACATCCTCATCGAGATACAACGCCGGCTTGACGTAATCGCCCGCCGTCCGCCCCGGGTCCAGGTCCGGCGCGAACAGGACCGTGCTCAGGCTGAGGATGCCGCCGATCCGGCGCCGCTCACCGTCGGCCTGCCAGACCGGCAAGCGCGTCAGGTTCTGGTCGCGGCAGATCTGCAGCACCTGGCTCATCGGCGTCCCGGCATTGACCGTCACGACCTTCTCGACCGGGACCGTGATGCGGCGCACCGTCAGGTTCTGCAAATCGAGCACGCGGTTGATCATCGCCCGTTCCTCGGTGGACAAACCCTGGCCGGACTCCAGCATGACCTGCCGCAACTCGTCCCGGGAGCCGAACAGGTGGCCGGTGAAGACCTTGCCGCCAGTCCACCGCAGCAAGCCATCCGCCAGCCACGCCACCAGCGACACCAGCGGCGCCAGCACCACCCGCACGAAACGGAACATCCCCGCCGTGCGCAGGCAAAGCCGGTTGGGGTATTGCCGGAACAGCATCTTGGGCAACAGATCACAGCAGGCGTAGAACCAAAACACCGCCACGAAAAAGGCCGCCCAGAACCAGGCCGGATGCCGGCCCAGCGATTCGAACAACCGCAAGGTCACCAGGCTGACGGCGACAAAGTTGGCCACCGTGTTCCCGACCAGTATGGTCCACAGAAAATCCTCCGGCCGCTCCAGGTAATCCAGCAGCACGCCCGCCTGCGGTTCCCCGGCCCGCTTCCAGCGCCGGAGCCGGACCCGGCTCAGCGCAAACACCCCCGCCTCCATCCCCGACATCAGGAACGACACCACCAGGCAAAGGCCCAGCAGCAAGAGATAGCCGACCCCATGCATAATCCCTCAGGCGTCCTCGACCCGCGGCCGTTTCTTCACTGTCTCGACCAGCAGCTCGCGCACCCGCCGTTCATCGGCCGCCAGCGCCGTCAGCCGCAGCCCCCGGTACACCGCCGATTGCCCCGCCGCCGGCACCATCTCCAGTTGCGCCACCAGCAACCCGCCCATCGTCTCGACCTCCGCCACCTTCCCCACGTCCGGGTACTCGCGCTGAAAGTCGTCCAGCCGCATCGTGCCATTGACCCGCCAGCGGCCCTCGCCCAGTTTCTCCATCACGAAGCCCGCCGCCTCGCCTTCGTGGCGGAATTGACCGACCACCTCCGCCAGGATGTCCTCGATCGTCACCAGGCCCGCCGTGCCCCCAAATTCGTCCAGCACGATCGCCAGCCCGCGCTGCTGTCGCTGCAGGCTCTTGAGCAGTTGCAGCAAGTTCATGCTCTCCGGCACGAACGACGGAAACTCGATCGCCTCCGCCAGGTCCACCTGCGGTTCCAACAACAGCGCCCGCGTGTTCAACACCCCGACGATCGTGTCCGGCGTTTCGTCGTAGATCGGCAGCCGGCGATGCTTGAACCTCCGCGCCGCGGCGATCATGTCCTCGATCGACAGGTCATCCGGAATGCAGGCCATTTGCGCGCGCGGCTTCATCACCTCGCGCGCTGCCCGGCGGTCCAGGTTGATGATCTCGCCGATGATCTCCTTCTCGGATTGCGCCAGCGTCCCCTGCTGATAGCCCAGTTCGAGCAACTCCCGGTATTCGTCGTCGGTCAACACGGTCTCGACCGGCGCCGCCCGGCGCGCCAGGAGCCGAAGCAAGCCTGCGTTCAATCCCTGCGACACATGCCGCCACGGCCGCGTCGCCCGGTGCAGCCACCACATCGGCCGCGCGATGCGCAGGGCCCATTGCTCCGGCAATCGCACCGCCAGCGCCTTGGGCACCACCTCGCACCCGACCAGGATCAGGACCAGCAGCCCGATCGCCGCCCAGACCGTCGCCACCCACGAGCCGTGCAGCGCGGCCAGCAAGCCGATGCCCACGATGGCGGCATTGGCGACGGTGTTGCCCAGGACAATCGTGGCCAGGACCTCCTGCGGCTCGGCCAGCAGTTGGACCACCAGGCCCCCCAACCGCGGGGCGCGTCCGGCCAATTGCCGCGCCTGCCATTGGCTCAGGGCAAACAGGGATGTCTCAGCCAGCGCGAAAAAGAAGCTCGCCCCGGCGAAAATCGCCACCGCCAGCACGGCTGCCACGGACGTCAGCACAGCGCCCGCAGTATTGAGCAATCCCCGGCGGGGCGACAGTGAAAAGTCAGCTCAATTCAGCGCCACCCCGCGGCGGACATAAGTCGGCACGTCCAGGTCTTCCCCGCGGTGAATCGTGGGCGCGCTCTTGGCAAACCGGTCCTTCGGTATGATCTCCAGTTGCAATTGGCCCTGGCGCCAACGACTCCCGGTCTTGCGCCCGCGCCGACCGTCGGTCCGTTGTTGGAACAATTGCTCGGCCTGCTCCGGAGCCAGCGCCGGCGCCGGCGGCACAAACCGCGACGGCGGCCGCGGCTCCTCGCTCGTCTCGACGCTCTCGCCCTCCAGGCCCAGCGCGGCACCCGCCCGCGCCGCATCCACCACCTCCTGTCCCGCCGGCGCGACCGCCAGCGGCGGGACCTCAGCCGCCTGGCCTCGACGCGACGCGACCAGGGTGACCTCGAGCCGATCCTGAAACGCCGGGTCGATGGCCGCACCCAGGATCACGTTGGCATTCTCGCAGAGCCGGTTGATCGGCTCCATCACCCGGTTCACGTCGGCCATCGTGCAGTCCGGACCGCCCACCAGGCTCACCAGCACTGCCTCCGCCTCGCTGAGCGCCTGGCCCCCGTCCAGCATCGGGCTGGCCAGCAATTTGTCCACGACCTGGCGGGCGCGCGTGGTCCCGCCGGCTTCGGCGCTGGCCAGCGCGCTCTCGGCGTGCCGGCCGCGCAACACGGTCCGCAAATCGGCAAAATCCACGTTCACCAGGCCGCGCTGGGTCAGCAGCCGCCAGATGCCGCGCACCCCGCCCGCCAGCAACTCGTGGGTGAACTTGAAGGTCTCGATCACGCTGGTGTTCTCGTCGATCATTTTCAACACGCGTTGATTGGGCAGGCAAAGCACGCCGTCGGCGGCCGATTTCAAGTGCTGCAAGCCCTGCTGGGCCTGGCGCTGACGCCGCACGCCTTCGCAATCGAACGGCAGAAAGGCAAACGCCAGCACCAACGCCCCAGCCTCCCGAGCCGCCCGCGCCACCACCGGCCCCGCGCCGGTCCCCGTGCCGCCCCCCAAGCCGAGCGCCAGCAGGACCACATCCGCATCGGCGCACAGCGCCTTGAGCCGATCGTTGTCCTGCTCGGCCGCGGCCCAGCCAAGCTCCGGCTCGCTGCCGGCCCCCAGCCCCCGCGTGAGCCGGGTGCCTAGTGTCACTTTGTCGGCCAACCGCAGCCCCGCCAGCGCCGCCGCGTCGGTGTTCAGCGCCGCGAACGTAATGTCGGGAAAGCCGGCCCCAGCCAGGTAATCGACCGCGTTGCCACCCGCGCCGCCAATCCCGAAAAACTTGATCGAAAGTCCGGGTTTGGCGGGCGCAGGTTCCGGGTTGGTCCTGGCGGGTTCGGGGGAGTTCTGGATCGGATCAGTCATACGCTCGATACGGGTTGGGGATCGTTCCACGGGTTCATGATTCAGCCTCGCCGGAAAAACTGGCCGATCGTTTCCTTGAGGGCGACCGGGAACCCGGCTCGGCCCTTGCGCCGCTTCTTCTGCAGCGAACCGAATTTCACCAGCCCGATCGCCGCCGCAAACTCGGGCTGGTCGAGCGCCGACTTCAATCCGCTGATGGTCTGGGTCCGGCCGACCGTCGCCGGCAAATCCAGCACCTGCGTCGCCAACTGCTCGATCTGCGGCACGCGCGCCCCGCCGCCGCAGAGCACCACGCCCGCTCGCAGGCGCTCGAGCAGGTCGGCCTGCGCCAATTCCTCGCGGATGATCTCGAAAATCTCCTGCAACCGCAGCGACATGATGCGGCGCAAGTGCTCGAGGTTGATCGTTTTCTCGGGGAACCCCAGCTTGCTGGGCAGCGTCAGCGTTTGCCCGCGCACCGCCGGGTCCACCAACGCCGCGCCCTGGTCGATCTTCAATTGCTCGGCGCGACCCAGCGGCAGCTTCAAGCCATAGGCCAAGTCGTTCGACACGTGGTCGCCGCCGACCGTCAGCACTCCGGAGTGCTTGACGATGCCGCCGGCGCAAACCAAATATTCGGTCGTGCCCCCGCCGAGGTCCACCACCAGCGCGCCTAATTCTTTCTGTTCGTTGCTCAACAGGGCCAGTGAGGCGGCCAGGCCGTTGAAGGCGATCGTCTCGACCTCGATCTGCAGCGCGCCCACGATCGCGATCGCGTTCTTGAGGCGGTTGGCGTTGCCGTGGATCACGTGCATGTCCACCTCCAGGCGCGCCCCGTGCATGCCCACCGGATTGTGAATGCCATCCTGGCCATCGACGACGAAATGTTGCCGGACGGCGTGCACCACGTGGTGATCGGCGGGCAGGTTGATCGCCTTGGCGTTCTTGACGGCGTCCTGCACGTCCTCGGCGCTGATCATCCGGTCAGCCGAAACAATCGGGTGCACCCCGCGGTTGTTAAAGCCGCGGAGGTGACTGCCGGTGACCCCCAAATAAACACTGCGGATTTCCACGTCGGCCATCTGCTCAGCCTCCACGACGGCGTTGCGCACGTCTTCCTCGGCCAGCGCCGGATCGGTGATCTCGCCTTTGCGCACGCCCCGGGACCGGGCTTGGCCGACGCCAATCACGTTCAGCGCGCCGTCGGGATTGACCTCGCCGACGACCGCGCACACCTTGGAGGTGCCGACTTCCAGACCAACCGCGATTTCGGAGGCATCAAACATGGCTCTTCCTGTTGTGAGTAGGTTTACGAACGGGGGACCGGGGGGGCGGCACCATGCCGGCCTCGACCCAGGCGACGGGCAGATTGTTCGTCACCGAAAGGTCCAGCGATTTGATCGCCCGACCCTGTTGGCATCCGTAATCATAGACCAGCCGCCATCGACGAAGCTGCCAGTCCAACCGCTCCGTCGCAAAATAAATGTCGCCGCCCTGCCCGGTCATCACGTGCAGCAGCCCCGGCGTCGCCAGGTCGATCCGCACCAGGTCGGCCCGACCCAACATCGGCGATTGCTCGAATTGCCGGATCAACCCCAGCGCGGCCAGGATTTGGCCCGACTCGACCACGCGGCCGGGCGGCACGGACACCGCGTTGACCCCCTCCAGCCGGGGCAGTTGATCCAATCCCGGAATCTGCTTCAAGGCCGGGTCCGACTCGTCCAGTTGCATCACGTAGCCGTCGGCATCCAGATAGTAACTGACCAGCTTATACATCGGGTCCCCCGCGTGCGGCAGGAAGGCAAACACCCGCGCCACCGGCTCCCGCTCGGTCACCCGCAAATTCAGCCGGTTGGGCAGCACCCGCTCCACCGCCGCCTCCTTGATCAGGGGCACCAACTCCAGATCGCGCTTGATCCGCAACAAATCCAGCGCCCACAAATTATCCCCCGGACGCACTCCCGCCCAACCCCGGATTTGGTCGGCGC
>JAGWYX010000137.1 GCA_018969165.1 Verrucomicrobiota bacterium | reverse complement strand
TGGGTGAAGCGGGACTCGAAAATCCGTTCGGTGATGATCCCAATCCCCTGAGTCAGAGCCAGGAGGACCATCATCTGCGCCTGCACGTCGGTCGGGAAACCGGCGTAGGGTTGAGTGGTGATGTCCACCGGTTGCAGCGGGCCGCGGCGGCGGACGCGCAATTTCGCCCCGTTCCGCTCGACGGCTACGCCGGCTTCGCGGAGTTTGTCCAGGACCGCATGCATGTGGTCCGGGCGGGCGCCCACCAGGTCCACCTGCCCGCGGGTAGCCGCGGCGGCGATGGCGAACGTGGCCGCCTCGATGCGGTCGGGGATGACGTCGTGTTCGGCCCCGTGGAGTTCCTGGACGCCGGTGATCGTGACCGTAGGGCTGCCGGCCCCCGTGATTTTGGCCCCCATCGCGTTCAGAAACAGCGCCAAGTCCATCACTTCGGGTTCGCAAGCTGCGCTCTCGATGATGGTGACGCCGTCGGCCAGCGTCGCCGCCATCATGACATTGGCCGTCCCCAAGACGGTGGGGCCGGCTCGTCCGCCCAGGAAGAGTTCGGCCCCGCGCAGCTTGGGCGCGCTGAGGCAGACGTAGCCGGCCTCGATGTTGACCTTGGCGCCGAGGGCGCTCAGGCCTTTGAGGTGCAGGTCAATCGGCCGGGCGCCGATGACGCAGCCGCCGGGCAGGGACACCTGCGCGCGGTGCAGCCGCCCCAGCAACGGCCCGAGGATGCAGATCGAGCCGCGCATTTTGCGGATCAGGTTGTAGTTGCCCGTGCCGCGGATTTTAGCGGCCCGCACCCGCATGGTTTCGCCGTCAAGCTTCACCTGGGCGCCGAGTGAGGCCAGGATCTGGCCCATGAACTTGACGTCGCTCAAATCCGGCACGTGGCGGATGACGCAGGGCTCCGGTGTCAGCAGCGTGGCGGCCAGGATGGGCAGGACGGCATTCTTGGCTCCGCTGATGGCGACTTCGCCATGCAGGGGAATGCCACCTTTGATGATCAGGCTGTCCATGAGAATCGAATGTGCGGGCCGGGCCCGGCTGACTCAAGTTCGCTTGAAACTGAAAGCGATTGGCGGCCAAGTCAAGTCTTTGCGTCCTTGCTGGCGAGCAGGAATCTGGGCCGACCGGTCAGGTCCGGTTCCACGCGGTCCAGTTTCCAGCAACCGCCGGCGAAGAGGCCGGCCACCCGTTCCGCCTGGCCGTCGCCAAACTCCGCCAGCAACCGCCCGTCAGGCCGGAGGAACCGTGGCGCCTCGGCAGCGAGGCGACGGAAGAAGTCGAGGCCATCCTCGCCGCCATCCAAGGCCAGGCGCGGATCGTGATCCCGCACCTCGGGTTGCAGCCGGGCAATTTCGGCGCGTGGGATGTAGGGCGGATTGGTGACGATGAGATTGAATTGGCGGCCTTCGGGCAAAGCGGCGAAACCGTCGCCATGAAGGAAGTCGAGTTGGTCGCTGACGCCCTGGCTGCTGGCATTTAGCCGGGCCACGGCCAGGGCTTCGAGCGAGAGGTCGAGGGCAGTGACGCGAACCCCGGGGCAATTAACGGCCAGGGTGATGGCCAGGCACCCGCTGCCAGTGCCGAAATCCAAGGCGGCGGGAGCGGCGCCGGTTTCGGCCGTCAGGCGGGCCAGGAATCGCCAGGCCTGCTCGGCCAGCAGTTCGGTCTCCGGGCGCGGGATCAGGACGCTGGGATTGACGGCCAGCGCCAGTCCGCAGAAGGACACGGAGCCCAGCAAGTGCTGCAGGGGTATGCGCGCACCGCGGCGTTTGACTAAATCACGCAAGGCCTGGAGTTCGGCATTCGAGAGCACGCGCTCGAACCTCAGATAGAGTTCGAGTCGCGGGATCCGCAGCACATGGGCGAGCAGCAACTCGGCCTGGAGTCGGGGGGAGTCCACGCCGCGTTTGGCGAGGTACTCGGCGCTGCGCTGAATGACTTCGAGCACGGTCACCGGGCCAGCCTACGCGCGCCAACCGGCCTGCAAAGTCCAAAGTCGGATGTGGGATACGCGATGCTGGATGCGGTGGTTGGTTGTCGGATGAAATTCACACCTCCGCGCCTCCGTCGCTCGATGCTTCCGCGATCGCCGGCTCGAGGATGCCAGTGATGCGTGAACCCGCCAATCCGCACTTGCACTTGGGCGGAGCGACTCCTATTTTCGCGGTATGAAACGATTGCTCCCGGTCCTCCTGGCGGCCGGTGCCCTGGGCCTTGGCGCGTGGCCCGCGCGGGCCGAGGATTCGGCCGACACCGCCGCCGCCATTGCGGACCGTCAGGCGGCCGAGGAACGGTATAAGCGGCTCAATTCCGCGGTGGAAGACCTGGCCGCCGCCCAGGCGGCACTGGAGAAGCGGCTGAACGCCCTGAGCGACGAGTTGCGCAATGTGCGTGAAGATCTGGTCCGCGCCAACAACAATGCCAACAATTACGTCTCCCGTTCCGATTACGACGCGCTGGTCGGTAAACTCAAGGATCTCGACGAGCAACGCAAGCGGGATCGGGACCTGATCTTGCAGAAGATCCAAGACCTGGGAAAGCTCTCTGCCGTCGCGCCTGCTCCGCCGCCGGCGATCTCGCCGCCAGCGCCGGCCAGCGATCCGGCGGCGAAGCTCCCCAGCAAAGGGTACGAGTATCGGATTCAGCGCGGTGACACGTTTGCCGCCATCGCCGACGCCTACCGTCAGAAGGGGGTCCAGGTCACCGCCGAGATGATTGAGAAGGCCAATCCGAACCTGAAGCCGAACAAGCTGCGGGTCGGCCAGAAGGTATTTATCCCGGACCCGTCGTTGAAATAGCCGCGTCATCTTGGAAGCGGGGTGAGGGGGCTGGAGCTGGGGCGAAGGGTGAAAGCCTGTGCGGCGGGGAGGGGGGACGGCGCCATTGGTCTTGATCGCCTCGGTTTGGGCCGCTACCGTGGTGGAGTTCCAATTGAGCCGCCTCGGTGGCCGGTCCGGGTCGCGTTTGACCCGGGGGATGGCGCCGGATGTCGCGGGGTGACGGCGGCGTCGGTGATGTATGCTGTATCAATGGCTGTGCTTGGGCGGCGTGATGCTGCTTTGCGGGCTGCTGTTCTGGCTGCGGACGCGGATTCGTTACCGGATCACCCACGGCTATCTGAAGGTGCAGTTGCTGGGGCTGACGGTGCGGCGCGTGCGGTTGACGGACATCGAGCGAATCAGCAAGCGCCGGGCCGGGTGGGCGGAGAATTGGTGGAGCACCTGGCGACCGTTTCGGCGCACCTTGATCGTGCGGCGGATGCGGGGGCTGCGGAAGGATTTTGTCATCACCCCGCGTTACCGGTATGAGTTCAAGGCCAAGCTCGAAGCCGCCGTCCAGCGCGCCAAGGCCGCCGAGGTTTCCAAGCCGGGGCCCGCGGCCGCCACGTCGCCGGCGGCGAATGCCAGTGCCGGGAACATCAGCACCATCGTCCCTTGACGCCGCGAACGCGTGGTGGTCCGTCCGCGCAAGCTGGGATCAGGGAAATTTCGAGCTTGTCAAGCGGTGGGCGGTTGGTAGTTTTACGGGCTTTTTATGAGAGAAAAGATCCATCCTAAATACGTGGAAGCGGAAATTCGGTGTGCGTGTGGCAACGTGATCAAGACCCGCTCCACCAAGCCGCTGATATTGATCGGGATCTGCAACGTTTGCCATCCGTTCTACACCGGCACCCAGAAATTTGTCGATACGGCCGGGCGCGTGGACAAATTCCAGCAGCGACTGGCCAAGACGCAGGCGGCGCAGGCTGCGGCGGCGACGAGGAGGAAGAAGAAGTAGGCCGCTCCCGGACCTTGCCCGCGGTTTTCCCGCCCCGGGAACCGCGGGCGTCGTTTTTCCGTTGCGGAAGCCAGTCGCATTGACGACCGCCTGCACGGGTCCGACACCACGGTCCCGGATTCACCCCCAAAGCGTCACTTGGCAATCGTAATCTGAACATGGACCTGCGTCCGCACATCGAAAAATTCTCGCGGCGGCTGGGCGAGGTGGAGACGGCGTTGAGCGATCCGAAGGCGTTCGGCAACCAGGCCCGGGCGCAGGAATTGTCCCGTGAATACGCGCGCCTGAAGATTCTGGTCGGGCAAGGCGCTGCCTACAGCAAGGCCCGCGAGGACCTGACGGCCAACCGGGGGCTGCTGGCGGCCGAGCCGGCCGGCTCGGAGTTGGCCGTGTTGGCAGCCGAGGAGGTGCGGCGGCTGGAAGTCGAGGAGAAGCGGTTGGGGCTGGAATTGCAGCGCGGCATCCTGCCGCCGGACCCGGCGGACTCGCGCGATACGATTATCGAGATTCGCGCCGGCGCCGGCGGCTCGGAGTCGGCCCTGTTTGCCGCCGACCTTTACCGGATGTACCACCACTACGCCGAGCAGCGCGGGTGGAAGGTCGAGACCCTCGATTCCAGCCCGTCGGATCTCGGCGGGTTCAAGGAGGTGATTTTCAGCGTTAGCGGCACGGATGTCTATCGGACGTTGAAATACGAGAGCGGCGTCCACCGGGTTCAGCGGGTGCCGGCCACCGAAGCCCAGGGGCGCATCCACACCAGCACGGCCACCGTCGCGGTCCTGCCCGAGGCGGAGGAGGTGGACATCGATCTGCGGGCGGAGGATCTCGAGATCACGGTTTGCCGGGCATCCGGTCCGGGCGGGCAGGGGGTTAACACCACCGACTCGGCCGTGCAGGTCCTGCACAAACCGACCGGGTTGATCGTGCGCTGCGCGGACCAGCGGTCGCAGCAGAAGAACAAAGCCCGGGCGTTAACCGTGCTGCGGTCGCGGTTGCTGGAGCAGAAGGTGGCCGAGGAGAACGCCAAGTACGCCGCACAGCGCAAGGCCCAGGTCGGCACCGGCGAGCGCAACGAACGCATTCGCACTTATAATTTTCCCCAAAACCGGGTCACCGATCACCGCATCGAGCTGACCGTTTATAACTTGTCCGCGTTCATCGAGGGCGACATGGACGCGGTGCTGCAACCGCTGATGGCCCATGACCTGGAGCAACGCCTGGCGGCGGTCGAGAAATGAAGATTCGCGGTCTGATCTTCGACTGTGACGGCACGCTGGCCGACACGATGCCGTTGCACTGGCGGGCCTGGCAGGCCGTCACACGCAAGTATGGCCTGCAATTCACCGAGGACCGGTTTTATGCGCTGGGCGGGGTACCCTCGCGCGACATCCTGCGGTGCCTGAGCGCGGAGCAAGGTGTGGCGTTGGACCACCTGGCCGTCGCCCGCGAGAAGGAGGCGGCTTACCTGCCGTTGATTGCCCAGGTCGAACCGATCAACGCGGTGGTGGGCATCGCGCGCGAGCACTTTGGCAAGCTGCCGCTGGCGGTGGCCTCGGGCGGCAATCGCGCGGTGATCGCCCAGGTCCTGGAGCACCTGGGGATTGGCCAGCTCTTTACCGCGATCGTCACCAGCGAGGACGTGGCCCGACAGAAACCGGCGCCGGACATATTTCTGGAAGCGGCCCGGCTTCTGGGAGTGCCCCCGGTGCAATGTCGGGCCTACGAGGACACCGACCTGGGATTGGAGGCGATTCGCGCTGCGAGGATGGAGGCGGTGGACGTGCGGCAGTTGCTGGCGCCCAGCCGGCGTTCTTGAGCAGCGGGTCTCAGTCCGCTCGAACTCGGCTTCGACCGGTCTGAGCCGACTGACGTTGGCTGCCACGGGGCCATTTCCGGTTCACAGTCTGGAGGCCGGGAGCGGACGTCGTCTCTCGCCCTGGGCACGGCAACGCCACGCGCATTGGCGCCCGGCGCTGCTACCGAGCCTTCCACACGTAACGGAACATCAGCACGCGGAGCGCCGCCGTCAGGGGAATGGCCAGCATGCCGCCGAGGATGCCGCCCAGCAAGGTGGTGCCGACCATCAGGGCGACGATGATGGTGAGGGGATGCAGGCCGACGCGGTCGCCCATAATCCGCGGCGAGAGGAACAGGCCTTCGGTGGTCTGCACCACGGCGAACACGACGAGCACCAGGGCCGGATGCAACCAGTCGCCGAATTGCACGGCGGCCAGGGCCAGGGCCGGCACCAGGCTGACCATGATGCCCAGGTAGGGCACGATACTCAGCAGGCCCGCCACCATCCCAACCAGCAAGGCGTAGGGCAGGCCCAGGATCAGGAAGCCGACGGTCAACAGGACGCCGTCGCAGAGGGCGACCAGGACCTGGCCGCGGAAGAACAGGATCAAGTAGGTGTTGACCGAGCGCAGCACGAAGACGACTTCGTCTTTGACCTTGGACTCGCGGAACGGCAGGTAATCGGTCCAGCGCTGGGCGATGCCTTGCTTCTCGGCCAGGAAATAGAAGACATACACGGGGACCAGCGCCAGGCCGGCGATGAGGCCGGCCCAGGAGGCGACGCGGCTCAACTGGGCCAGCAGCCAACGGCCGGCATCCGGGAGCAGCTTGGCCAGCCAGGCCTGGGCCGACTCGCCGATCTGATAGTCCCAGACTTGCTTGGCCTTGAGACCCCAGGCGGAGCGTTCCAGCCACTGACTGAACCGCGCCTGGAATTGCTGGGTGTACCGCGGCAGTTCGTTCACCAGGTCGTTGGTTTCGACGATGAGTTTCGGGACGACGGTGGCCAAGGCGATCAACACCAGCATCACCGCCAGGAAAAAGACCAGCAGGATCGCGCGTGAACGCGGCACCTTGCGCGCTTCGAAGAAGCCGACGACCGGATCAAGCAGGTAGGCCAGGATGCCGGCAATGGCCAGGGGCAGGAGGACGGAGGACAATCGTTCCAGGATCCAGGCCAGCCCCCAGGCCAGCAATCCGAGCAAGGCAACCAGGACGCCGATCGCCAGCGCCGTCAGCGATTGCCACAGGAGCCGCGCCTGCCGTTCAGTGGGTGAGGGGAATGCCACAAAACGAAAATGGAGGGTAGCGGATGGAGAGTGGAGGATGGCGAACGCGAGCTGCGGAACTCAGCCTTCGGACTTCGGATTTCGGACTTTGGACTTTCTCCTCCATCCTCGGATTTCCGCCTCTCATCCCGCCCCCAGTTTCCGTGATTTGTCGGCGGCGGCGCGGACGGCGTTGATGAAGGCGGCGCGCACGCGTCCGTTTTCGAGTTCGTGCAGGCCTTCGATGGTCGTGCCGCCCGGGCTGGTGACCATGTCCTTGAGCGCGCCCGGGTGTTGGCCGGTTTCCAGGACGAGTTTAGCCGCGCCCAACACCGTCTGCGCGGCCAGCCGCGTCGCCACCTCGCGCGGCAGCCCGGCGGCAACGCCGCCATCGCTCAGGGCCTCGATCACCAGGCAGACGTAGGCCGGTCCGCTGCCGCTCAGCCCCGTTACGGCGTCCAGCAGAGATTCCTTGACCTCGAAGGCGACGCCGACGGCGGAAAACAATTTGTGCGCCAATTGACCGTCTTGGGCCGACGCGGCTCTACCGAGGGCGAAGGCGGTGGCTGAGGCGCCGACCAGCGCGGGGGTGTTGGGCATGACGCGGATCACGCGCATGCCTTCGCCCAGGCCGGCCTCGAGGCTGGCCAGGGTCACGCCCGCGGCGATGGAGAGCAACAGGTGATTCCGATTGAGGCTCCCACGGAGATCGGCCAGCGCATCGGGCACCTGGTCGGGTTTGACCGCCATCACCAGCAGGGACGCGGCCTGCGCCACCTCGATGTTGGCCGTCACCGTCCTGGCGCCGACGACTTTGGCGAAGGCGTCGCGGGCCGATTGGGCCGGGTCGCTGGCCAAGAGATCTTCCGGTTTGACCAGGCCGGCGGCGAGGAAACCTTTGGCCAGGGCGGTGGCCATCTTGCCGGCTCCGAGGAACCCGAGCGTGAGTCTGGCAGACATGGGCGCGTTGTAGCAGGTTGCGACAAACGGAGGAAGCGAAAAGGGACCTCGCGTCTCGCCGGGCTTACAATTGCTCGTAGGCGGTGCGGCGATCCCGGCGGCGGGCCAGTTCACTGGCGTACCGCAGGCCGAGCCCGGCCGCGTGCTGTCGGGCCCAGTCCGTCAGCCGGGTGCTTCCGGCCGGCGGTGAATCGGTGCAGAGC
>JAGWYX010001071.1 GCA_018969165.1 Verrucomicrobiota bacterium | reverse complement strand
AACAATTGCCCGCCGCGATGTTCGTGGTGGATATCAAACGCGAGCACAACGCCGTCGCCGAGGCCCGTCGCCTGAAGGTGCCATTGGTGGCCATCGTGGACACCAACTGCGATCCGGACCTGACGGATTACCCGATCGCCGGCAATGACGACGCGATCCGCTCGATCCGCGTGGTCTTGACCGCGGTGGTCCAGACCGTGACACAGGCCCGGGCCGAGTACGACGCCAAATACGGCCGGAAAAGGGCCGAAACGGCCGCGATCGAACCGGCGCCGGCCCCGCCCTCCGCGCCCGTCGCTCCGCCGGCGCCACTGCCGGCGGTTTCGGAACTCCCGGCCTCCGCCTAGCCGGGCGTGGCCTCAGACCCGATGTCGGTCTTTTGACTATTTCCGAGCATTGATTTTTATGGCTGAAATAACTGCGGCTCAAGTTTCCCGGCTGCGCGAGATGACCGGCGCCGGCCTGATGGAATGCAAACAGGCCCTGGTCGCCGCGACCGGCAACCTCGAGGCGGCCATCGATGTCCTGCGCAAGAAAGGCGTCGCGGCCGCGGCCAAGAAGGCTACCCGCGAAGCCCGCGAAGGCGTGATCGCCCAGTGCATCCAGCCCGGCGCCCGCGTCGGCATCCTGGTCGAGATCAATTGCGAGACGGATTTCGTGGCCAAGAACGAGAGTTTCCGTGCGTTTTGCGACGACGTCGCCCGGGCCCTGGCGGCCAATCCGCAGTCGGACCTCGAGGCGGCGCGCACCGCGCAGGTAGCGCGCATCGGAGAGAACATCAAGATCGCGCGCGCTTACCGCATGGAGGTCCAAGGCAACGGCCTGGTGGCGGCGTATATCCACACCGGCGCCAAGGTCGGCGTGCTGGTCGAGGTCGGTGCCGGCAAGGAGACCACCGTCGCCCACGACGAGTTCAAGCAATTGGTCAAGGACATCACCCTGCAGATCGCCGCCGCCCATCCCATTGCCGTCGCGCGCGAACAGGTGGACGCCGCGGTCGTGGCCAAGGAACGCGAGATCGCCCGCGACCAGATCAAGAACAAGCCGCCGCAGGTGGTCGAGAAGATCGTCGAAGGCAAGCTCGACAAGTTTTATCAGACCACCTGCCTGCTCGAACAAGGGTTCGTGAAAAAGAATTCCGAAATCTCGGTGAAGGAACACGTCGCCTCGGTGGCCAAGCAACTCGGCGACGAGGTCACGATCCGTGGATTCGTCCGCTTCCAGGTGGGCGAGGCCTTCGCGGCGTGAGGGAGCTGGGGATTTGGGTCGGCGGAGGGGGGCATCCCTGACCGCAAGCGCATCTCCGTTTCTTGCGGGTGCCGCCAGAGGACGGATCCCAACGGATTCTAATCGTTTAGACCTGGATTGCCGAGTCCGCGGGGCTCCCGGGTGTACGGTCACCAATGCCCCTCTCGAACCGCGTAGCAACGGACGTGAGTCCGCTCATACCTTCGCCAGAAACGATCAGAGCCGACTGACGTCGGCTGCTACGGAATGGGCCGTCGGGTGGTGCCGCCGAACTGTAAGAAGCCCACATGCGCCCCCCTGACCCCTGGAGCCATC
>JAGWYX010001070.1 GCA_018969165.1 Verrucomicrobiota bacterium | reverse complement strand
GCCCGACCAGCGGCTCTCCGACCGATCCCAGCCGGGGCAGCCACGGCCCGTACTTCCAGTCGCAGCGCGCCGCCATTTACCGGCGCCACGTGCAGGCCCTGCTTCAAACCGGCGCCGCCTACCCGCACGCGGGCGCCGTCCGGTTCCGCATGCCGCGTGAGCCGATCCTGATCGACGACCTCATCGTCGGCCAAGTCCGCCGCAAGCTCACCGACCGCGAGGAACTGGACCCCGATTTCGTCCTCGTCCGCTCCGACGGCCAGCCGGTCTTTCACCTCGTCAACGTCGTGGACGATCTGGAGATGGGCATTACCCACGTTATTCGGGGCGAGGACCACCTGGCCAACACCGCCAAGCACATCGCCTTGTTCCGCGCCCTGAACGCCGAACCCCCGCGCTACGCCCACATCCCGCTGATCCTGAACCCCGACGGCTCGAAGATGAGCAAGCGCGATCGGGGCGCTTCGCTGACCACCTACCTCGAGGAAGGCTACGTGCCGGCGGCGGTCGTCAATTACCTGTGTCTGCTGGGCTGGTCCCCCAAGGACGACCGGCAGGTGCTCGCGTTGGCGGAAGTGATCGAGCGGTTCGACCTGCCGCAAATTCTCCGGCACAACGCGCGCTTTGATCACACCAAGCTCCTGTGGTTGAACAGCGAGTACCTCCGCGCGATGGACCCGGACCGGTTCCACACCCTGGCGGTTGAGGCCCTGATCCGCGCCGGGGTCCAGGTCGCCCGGTTCGACGCCGCTTACGTCCGCGCAGCCCTGGCCACGTGCAAGGAAAAGGTCAAACGACTGGCCGACCTGAAAGATTTTGGCGGCTTTTATTTCGTGGACGACGTTGTCCTGGACTCCGCGGCTCGCGACGAGCTCAACCCCGAGGTGAGCGAACGATTGGCGAAACTGCGGACAGTCCTGGCCCGGCTCGAACAATTCGACGCTGCGACCCTCGAAGCGGTGGTAAAAGACCTGGCGGCCGCACTCGGGTGGAAGGTGGGGCTATTGGTGCATCCGACGCGGTTGGTCTGTACCGGAAGACCGATTGGCCCGAGCCTCTACCATCTCATGGAGGTCCTGGGCCGAGAACGCGTCCTGCGCCGCATCGACCGCGCGCTGGGAACGGAGAGTTGAGCGAGGTAAACGTGCACAAGCCGAACGTCGAGCCTCGGACAAACCGCGATTGGGATCGGTCAGAAACCTGACCACGCCCGTGGCGGCGCCGTGGGTTTGGGCATGAACAGATTGGTGGAGAAGTCCTCACCGCCGAACGGAGCGGCATTCAGGTTGAGATTCAAACCGCCTCGTTCACCGTTGCTCGGGCGGGCGCTGATCGGCAAAGCGCTGGGCCAGCCGACGCGTCAGTCCAACCTCCGAGCCGACAAGAAACCCCAAGGGGCCGAACGCTTCGTTCGGCCCCTTGGGGGATTAAACTTCTGCGTAACCGGGCTCTACTGTTGGAGGCGGAAGTAGAGCGCCGTGCCACTGCTTGGCACCGTCGCCGGGCTGGTCGGACTGCCGCTCACCGCCGTCCACGGCCCGCTGACGCTGGTCGCCGACTGCA
>JAGWYX010001069.1 GCA_018969165.1 Verrucomicrobiota bacterium | reverse complement strand
CGAACTCGGTGGCGCCGCCGATCGTCGCCGCGTCGCTCAAGGCCCTGGAGTTGCTCTCGACCTCGACCGCGCTGCGCGATCAACTCCAGACCAACACACGGTTCTTCCGCCAACGGCTCGCGACGCTCGGATTCAACGTCCTGCCCGGGTCTCACCCGATCGTGCCGATCCTGCTCGGGGAGGCCGCCCTGGCGGCGAAAGTGGCCGAGGCGATGCTCACAAAGGGAGTCTATGTCATCGGCTTCTCTTATCCGGTCGTGCCGCAGGGCAAGGCGCGGATTCGCACCCAGGTCTCGGCGGCGCACACACGCGAGGACCTCGAATTCGCCGTCGCCAAGTTCGCGGAAGTCAAGGCTGAGCTGGGCTTATGAAACCGCCTGCACCCGGGTCCTCGACGGACCCGGTAGGGCCGACCTGCCGGTCGGCCGTCCCGCCGCGCGCCAGCGCCGCCCTACCAAGTCATCGTCAGGGAGCCAACGCGCCAGGTGCCGATTTTTGTGCCAGAATCGATGGATTCTCGAAACCCGGTTGCCAGACGGGCGAAAAATGCATTTCGATCAATGCTGGCGCTGGCCCGGTCGAGACGGGCGCAAGGCCGTGAAATGGGATGAAATGACTCAAACAACCATCTGCAATCTTCAATCATAAGTCTTAAAACTGAGATGCCCTCGCCGCCCCCCTGCCCTGTCCTGGAACTGATCGGCGACACCCCGACGGTGCCGTTGCGCTTCGAGCCCGAGGGGGCGACGGTCTTTGCCAAGTGCGAGTTCCTCAACCCGAGCGGGAGCATCAAGGACCGCTTCGCCGCCGCCGTGATCACCGACGCCGAGCGCCGCGGTCTGCTCAACCGCGAGTCGATCATCCTGGAATGCACCAGCGGCAACACCGGCATCGCCCTGTCGATGGTCGGCGCTGCCAAAGGCTATCGGGTCACGGTGTTGATGTCCGAAACCGCCAGCCACGAGCGCCGCCAATTGATCCACCAGCTCGGGGCCGAACTGGTCCTGTTCAAGAGCGGACGCGGCTACGAAACCGGCATCGAACTCTCCCGGACGATGGCGGCCAAGGACGCGCGCTATTTTCTGCCGCGCCAATTCGAGAACCCGCTCAACGCGGCGGACCACGAGCATTCGACTGGTCAGGAGCTTTTGCGGCAGGTGCCCGGTCCCATTGACGCCTTCGTCGCCGGCTACGGCACCGGGGGCACGCTCGCCGGGGTTGGCCGGGCCGTCAAACAACGGTATCCAGCCGCCAAAATTCTGGCGATGGAACCGGCCGAGGCCGCCCTGCTCTGTGGCGAGATGCCGTGCTGCCATCGAATCGAGGGCATCGCCGACGGGTTTCTCCCGGCACTGCTCCGCGCCGCGCCCGTGGACGAGGAGATCAAGGTTACGAGTGCCGAGGCCATGACCATGGCGCGGCGGTTGAGCCGCGAGTTCGGTCTCCTGGTGGGCACGTCCTCCGGCGCCAACGTCGCCGCCGCCCTCAAGGTGGCCCACACCCTGGGCCCGCGCGCCACGCTCGTGACCCTGCTCTGTGACCGTGCGGAACGCTATTTCAGCACGGC
>JAGWYX010001068.1 GCA_018969165.1 Verrucomicrobiota bacterium | reverse complement strand
TGAACCGCTGCTGGTCCTGATAAACGATCAGAAGTTCACAAAAACCGCCAACTGCTGGGGCGTGGACAACAACTTCAAAGGCACGAACACAAATCGCGTCGTGGTGTTCCGCAAGCCCGATGCGAAGACCCGCGCAGGTTGAGCGCATCTGTCGGCGGCTGCCAACGGCAGTGCCGGTGCGGAAGCGGAACCTCGGTCGATCCAGCATTTACTCCCGGGCGATTCTCGGCGTGGGGAGCCGGAGTTGCGGCGCCTCGCCAAGGGTGAGAGAACCGGCTCAAGTCGTCATGAGGCAACCCACGTTGTTGGTGAACAAGTATTCCGGGCCGTTTTCGCCAAGGTCAGCCGTCATTTCTTTCACGTAACCATGGAACAAGGTATTGGACGAAATGACCGAGTGGCTCAGCTTCCGGATGCGGAATCCGAACTGCGGCGTGTACACACCCCGACCACCGTCGTCCCGCCCAGCCGCGCACACGTTGGAGACGAAGGTCAGCCCGCTGCACTCCTCCAGGCGCACCTGGCAGGAGCGCTCCCCTTCGGGCAGCGCGCGGCTGTCTTTGCCGCAGCGCCGGAAGACGTTTCCGGTGATGCTGGTCGTGCGCATCTTCAGCGCACACAGGCCCGCACCCCAGTTCCGGTCGAAACAGTTGCCCGTGACGTTCCAGGCATCGCCCGCGGGCAAGTAGAGGCCGTAGCCGCCGTTCCATTCCACCCGATTGGCGGTGAACATGACGGTCGCCCCGACCGACTCGCAGCCGAACCCGTGGCTGCCGTTGCCGGAAAACTGGTTGTCCGTGACAAAGCCGTCCCACCCGGTGATCTGGACGCCACACCCTCGGTTGTCCTGCATGATATTGCGGCGGAGCAGAAACACCCATATCCGCAACAGATGCACCCCGTGCCCCGAAAACCGTTCGATCTTGCAATCCTCGATCACGATGGAGTCCTCCTGCGGACTATACTTCTGGGCGTTATTCAGGAAGACGCCGTGAATCGCTTTGCTGGTCTCCCGGCGGCCTTCCAGGCAAAGGCCGCGCAGGTGGACCCCGAATGCGCCGGTGATATCGAGCAGGCAATCGGCTGTTTCGGAATCCAGGAGCAGCCGGGCGCCAGCGCCGCCGCGGTAGCCCCACTGGGGTTCGGCCAGGACGGTCGTGTGCGGGTGCACTCTTAAATCGTGGCAGGGATAGCGTCCGGCGGGCAGATAGACCGTACCGCCCACGGCCCCGGCGGCGTCCAGGGCCTTTTGGATCGCGTCCGAATCCGGTGTCCGGCCGTCCCCTTTGGCACCGAAGTCCATCACGTTAAACACCGAAGCAGTCGGTCCTCCTTTGTCGGCTGCATCCAATGGTTGTGTCCCCGCCAGGCCGACCATTCCGAAAAACGATGTCCCGACGAGAAACTCGCGCTTGGTCATTTGCATGCGGGATATTTGAGACTCCATGAATTCCCAAGGCAAGTAATCCTTCGAGCGAGGCGCCGCCTCCGACCTCAAGTCACCTTTGCCATCCGTCGCCGCGAACGCCTTGGGCACGGTCGTGGTCGCCTGCAATGGATCGAGTCT
>JAGWYX010000136.1 GCA_018969165.1 Verrucomicrobiota bacterium | reverse complement strand
GGTGGTGAACACAGGCGGTGCGGGGGTAATCGGATTGGGTTTGGTTCCACTGGACCAGGAGCTGGTGGCGTTCGGCCGCGGTCAGCAGCGGCAGACGGGAAAGGGGTTGTGCCGGGTCGGCCAGAACGGCTTCGAGCAACGTCCGGTAGTGGCCGGTCAACCGCTCGATGGTCGCTGCCTCGAACAGGTCGGTGTTGTATTCAACCGCGCCGGCGAGGCCGTCGGGGGTTTCGGTGAGCCACAGGGTGAGGTCGAATTTCGCCGTGCCGCTGTCGATCGGCTGCGGCGTGAGCTTGAGCCCGGGCAATTCCAGCGGTCGCAGCGGCATGTTTTGCAGCACGAACATGACCTGGAACAAGGGGGAGCGGCTCAGGTCGCGCTGCGGCTGGAGTTCCTCGACGAGTTTTTCCAGGGGCACATCCGGATGCGCGTAAGCGTCGAGCGCCCCGCGGCGCACGCGCTGCAGCAATTCCCGGAACGTCGGGTCGCCCGTAAGGTCGGTGCGCAGCACCAGGGTGTTAAGGAAAAACCCGATCAATTCCTCGAACTCGACCTGCGTGCGGCCGGCGATCGGGGTGCCGACGAGGAGATCCTCCTGCTGAGTGTAGCGGTGCAGGAGAACTTTGAAGGCGGCCAGGAGCAGCATGAACAGGGTGACATTCTCGCGGCGGCTCAGCGCGGTCAGCGCGGTCCCCAGAGACCCGGGCAGATCAAACCGGAACACCGCGCCGCGGTAGGTTTGGGTCGCCGGCCGCGGTCGATCGGTGGGCAGCTCGAGGGCCGGCAGTGAGCCGCCGAGCTGGCGCTTCCAGAAATCGAGTTGGGCGTCCCACGCGCCGGACTGGAGCGCCTGTCGCTGCTGCCGCGCGAACTCGACGTAGCACCCCGGCAGGTCCGGCAACGCCGCCGGGCGGCCTTCCAGCCGCGCCCGGTAGAACTCGGCCAGCTCCCGGTAGAAGATGCCGAGCGACCAGCCGTCGCTGACGATGTGGTGCATCGTCAGGAGCAGCCAGTGTTCGTCGCTCCCCAGCCGCAGCAAACGGGCGCGCAGCAACGGGCTTTGGGACAAATCAAACGCGCGTTGCGCCTCGGCTTGGGCCAGGCGGCGGGCTTCGGCGGCGCATTGGGGCGCGGGCATGGCGCTCAGGTCCACGACCGGGAGCGCCACCGCCCCGACCGGGGCGATGGCGGCTGACGGTTGGCCTTGGAGACCGCGGAACGTCGTGCGCAGCGAGTCGTGCCGGTCAACGATGTCGGTCAAGCTCTGCTCGAGCGCGCCGAGTTCCAGCCGGCCCTCCAGCCGGATGGCCGCCGGGATGTTGTTAAATGGTCGTCCCGGTTCCAACTGCTCCAGAAACCAGAGTCGCTCCTGGGCGAACGAAAGCGGCACCGCGCCGTGGTCCGCGGCCGGGCGCGCAGGAGTCGCCGAGGCTTGCGCCGCCGCGCCTCGAGCGGCCTCGATTTGCTGCGCCAGCGCTGCCAGCGTGGGGGCCTCGAACACCGCTCGCAGCGGCAGCTCCAAGCCCCAGGCCCGTCGCACCCGCGACAGCACCTGGGTCGCCAGCAGCGAATGGCCGCCCAGGTCGAAAAAGTGGTCGCCGATGCCGATCCGTTCCACGTGCAGGATCTCGGCCCAAATCCGGGCGAGTTCCTGCTCGACTGGCGTACGCGGCGCGACGAATGGTTGGTCGGATGCGGAAGCGGGGTCGGGCGGCGGCAGCGCTTTGCGGTCCACTTTGCCGTTGGGCGTCAGGGGCAGCGCCTCCAGGAACACGAAAACCGCAGGGACCATCGCTTCGGGCAGTTGCCGCTTCAAAAACTCGCGCAGCGGACTTGCCGCGCTCTGGGCCCCCGGGGCAGGCACGACGTAGGCCACCAGTCGGCTTTCCCCCGCCGCATCTTCCCGCGCCACCATCACCACCTCGCGCACCGCCGGATGCCGGCCCAGGACCGTCTCGACCTCGCCCAACTCGATCCGATGCCCGCGGATTTTCACCTGGTCATCCGCCCGCCCGACGAATTCGAGGTTGCCGTCGGGCCGAAACCGGGCCAGGTCGCCAGTCCGGTAGAGGCGCGCGCCTGGCTCCTGGCTGAACGGATGCGGGATGAATTTTTCGGTGGTCAACGCCGGTTGCTGGCGGTAACCGCGCGCCAGACCGGGTCCGCCAACGTACAACTCGCCGGTCAGGCCGATCGGCACCGGCTGCAAATGCCGGTCCAGGACATACACCTGCGTATTGGCGATGGGCCGGCCGATCGGCGGCGGGTCTGCCTCCGGTCCCAGAGCTGGCATCACGGTGGCCCAGGTCGTGACCACGCTGTTCTCGGTCGGCCCGTAATGATTGACCAGGCAACAGGGGAGATTCTCGGGCGGGCGACGGTGCAACTTCTCGCCGCCCGTCAACAGGGCGCGCAACGGCAACTCGGCCGGCCACGGTTCTTGCAGGACCGCTTCGGCGAGCGGGGTGGGCAGAAACGCGAGCGAGATGCGTTCACGTGCCAGCCAGGCCAGCAACTTCCCAGGCGCCACCCGCGTGACGTCGTCGGGCAGGCAAATGCTGGCGCCGGCTGTCAGGTAGGGCCATACCTCCCAGACGGCCGCGTCGAAAGACGGCCCGGCGATTTGGGTCGCCCGATCCGCCGGGACGACCTGGTAAGCGCGTTGATGCCATTCGACGAGATTGAGCAACCCACCGTGGGTGACCTCGACTCCTTTGGGCCGGCCGGTCGAGCCGGAGGTGTAAACCACATACGCCAGGTCCGCCAATCGGGTCTGGCGACGAGTCGCTCGCGGCGCGCGGACCGGTGCGGATGCTGGCGCCTCGAACTCCAGGTCATCCACGCAAAGGACCGGAATCGAGACCGTGCCGAATGTCGCTCCCGAAAGGCTCCGCTGCGTGATGAGCACCCGCGGTCGAGCATCGTCGAGCATGAAGGCAAGCCGTTCCGCCGGGTAGTCCGGATCCAGCGGCAGGTAAGCGCCGCCGGCTTTGAACGCCGCCAACCAGGCGACGATCATCCCGGCCGAGCGCTCGACACACACCGCTACCAATTGGTCGGGACTCACCCCGAGTTCCCGCAATCGAGCCGCCAACCGCTCCGCTCGCTGGTTCAGCTCGCCGTAGGTCAGTTGGCGGTCCGGGGCCGCCACGGCCAGGGCCTGCGGCTGCTTCGCCGCCAGTTCCTCGAACCGGTCTGGCACCAGTTGGTCTTGCGGAAAATCCACGCGCGTCTGGTTCCATTCGAGCACCAGTTGCTGGTGTTCGGCGGGCGTCAGCCACGGGAGTACCGCCAGCGGCCGGTCCGAGCCCTCGACCAGGCCTTCCAGCAGAGTCTGCAAATGCCCGCCCAGGCGCGCGACGGCCTGGGCTTCGAACCGGTGCCGTTCGTAGAGCAAGTTCACGCGTAGCGCCTCACCGCCCACCGCGTCCACGACCAGCGGGTAGTTGGATTGGCTGCGGATGGTGAACTCGCGCGTGGCCCAGAGACCGCCCTGGGCGCGCAACGCGGCGTCCCAGGACGGCTCCTGAAAGTTGAGCAGGGTCTGGAACAACGGTTGACCCTTGGGGGCCTGGCTCCAACCCTGAATCCGCGACAGGGGCGAGTGCTCGAACTGGCGCATCGCCACCCAGTCGGCCCGCAGGCCTTCCAGCCAGGGGCCGAGCGGTGTGGCCGGTGAAACCCGGACGCGGACCGGCACGGTATTAATGAAGAGACCGACGATGGATTCGGCATCGGCGACGGAGGCGCGCCGGCAAGCGCGCACGGCGCCGAACACCACGTCCTCCTCCCCGCTGTATCGGCTCAATAGCAAGGCCCAGGCGCCGTGCAGGAGGGTGTTGAGCGTCGCCCCGTGCCGCGTCGCCAGCGCGCGTAACCGCGTGGTTGTCTCGACTGAAAGGCGGATCGTTTGTTCGCCGTATGATTCGCTATAACTTCCGGCGTCGCTGGCCCGGACTCCAGGGCCGCGATCCACCGCCAGCACCGTCGGGTGCAGAAAGCCAGCCAGCGCGTTTCGCCAAAACTTCTCCGCCCGCCTCCGGTCCTGGCGCTGGAGCCAATCGATATAGTCACGGTAGGGTCGGGGCGGGGCCAAATCCGGCTGGCGGCCGGCACACCCGGCCTCGTAAATGGCAAAGACCTCGTTGCAGGCCAGGTGGACCGCCCGGCCGTCGAGCAGGAGGTGGTGAAAGGTCCAGAGCAGCCAGTAGTCGGCGTCGCCGATTCGGATCAGGGTCACGCGGGCCAACGGCGCCAGCGCCAGGTTGAAACCGCGCCGGCGCTCGGCCTGCAAATAGGTCTCCAGCCGATGCTCTCGTTCCACGACCGATAGGCCGCGCCAATCCTTCTCCTCCCAGTGCAGGCGGACGCGGGGGTGAACGGTTTGGCAGGGCTCGCCGGCGTCGGTCCAGTGGAAGCTGGTGCGGAAGATGTCGTGGCGCTCGACCAGATGTCGCCACGCCCGCTCCAGCACGGGGACCTGTAGGTCCTCGTGCAGGCGGCACAGGATTTGTTCGATATCCACTCCCGCCTTCCGGGCATCCAAGCTGTGGAACAGCATGCCCTGTTGCATCGGCGAAAGCGGATAGGAGCTTTCTCCAGGCACCGTTTTCATTGGTCCCGCCTTTGTTGGCATCTGGCCGGCGATTTCGCTTTAATCTCGCGTTCACTCTACGAGCCGGGCTGGCTCGGCTGAAGTGGGTGAACGCCTAAAAATCCTAGGGTATAAACCCCAAAAGCGTCCGTCCCCCCGGCCGGTCCCGGTCCACGCTCGCGGGTCACGCCCCATTACCGTGTGGCCCCGGTTATGGTCTGGTAGCGGTTGTGACAACGAGTTGTGATTCTGTGCGGCCCACGGTGCTCGAACCTCCGACGAGCAGCCAGCCGGATAGCCTGGTCCCGTCGTCCCGCCGATCCGAGACCTCGGCCCCGCGCGTCGCCATCCTGGGCGTCCCGTTTGACCACCTGACGATGGCCCAAACCATCGAGCGGATTGAGCAAATGATCGCCTCCCGGCGGCCGCATTACGTCGTGACCGCCAATGTGGATTTCCTGGTGCAGGCCCGCCAGGACGTGGAGCTGCGGCGCATCCTGGTGGAAGCCGACCTGGTGCTGTGCGACGGCACGCCGCTGGTTTGGGCCTCGCGGCTGCTCGGCAACCCGCTTCCCGGCCGCGTGGCGGGCGCCGACCTGGTGCCACGATTGATTCAACAGGCGGCCGAACGAAACTATCGCATCTTCTTCCTGGGCGGCGCTCCGGAAGTCTCGGCGCGGGCCGTCCTCAACCTCCAAAATCAATACCCGCGCCTGAAGATCGTCGGCTCGTACTCGCCGTCGTTCGTCCCGTTATTGGAAATGGATCATGCCGAGATGTGCCGACGCATCCGGGAGGCCCGGCCGGATTTGCTCTTCGTGGCGTTCGGGTGCCCCAAGGCCGAGAAGTGGATGGCCATGCACTACCGTGGCCTGGGCGTGCCGGTCCTCATCGGCGTCGGCGGCACCATCGACTTCCTGGCCGGCCGCCTCCAGCGCGCCCCGGTCTGGATGCAGCACGGCGGCGTTGAATGGATTTGGCGCTTGCTCCAGGAACCCCGCCGGCTCGTCGGCCGCTATCTGGCCGACCTCCGCCACTTTGGCATCGCCCTGCTGCGGCAGTGGTGGCGCCTCCATACCCGACCGCGGTCCTTGTCAACCGCCGACCATAGCGCCTCCGTCCGGGTCGAATCCACCTGGCAACGCGTCCGCGTCCCGGCCTGGTTGGACGCCGCCGCCGTCCGCCGCGACCAACTGTTTTGGGACCAGGAAATCCGCCGCCATTGCCTGCTGGAGCTGGACCAGGTCCGGTTCATTGACAGCACCGGCGTCGGCCTGCTGGTTGGGCTGCAAAAACGGCTGCACGCCACCGGCCACACCCTGGTGCTCCTGGCGCCCAGCCGCAGTGTCCGGCGCGCCTTGCGCCTGATGCGGCTCGAGGATTTCTTCCGCGTCGCGACCGACGCCGCCCAGGCCTCGCAGGTGATTCGGGAACAAGGCGTCGAGATGAATCTCCCGCCCGACCTGAACGTCGCGCTGAGCCAGCCCCTGCTTTGGCAGGGCGAAATCACCGCCGCCAACGCCGATCAGGTATGGCAGCACACCCGGACCTGGATTCGCGCCGCTCGCTGCCGGTCCGTCCCGCTGGTCATCGATCTGGCGGCGGTGCGTTTCATCGATTGCTCCGGGCTGGGCGTGATGGTCCGCGCCAAGAAGCTCGCCGCGCAACAGCAGGTCTGGCTCCGATTCGCCGGGGCCCAGGCCAATGTGCGGAATGTGCTCCGCTGGGCGCGATTGGAAACCGCCTTGCTCGACTCGAGTCCGTGAACCGGCCATGCGGATCGGCCTTTCCACGTCGGTGATCCAACGCGGCCAGACTGGGGTGGCCCAGTACGTCTTCGGCTTGGTCCGCGCCCTGACGCAATTGCAGAGTCACCACGAGTTCGTCCTGTTCGTGCTCGAGGAGGACCTGCCGCTGTTTGCCTTCGCTGAGCCTCGAGTCGAGTTGGTCGCTGTCAGCGAGCGCTTCCGCCCACCGGTCAAAAATATCCTCTGGCACCAGGCCTGCCTGCCACGCCAGGTGCGCGCGCACCGCCTGGAGGTGCTCCACGTCCCCAGCTACCGCCGCTTGCTCTGGCCCCGTCCCTGCGTGTTGGTCGCCACCATCCATGACCTGGCGCCGTTTCGCGTCCGGCGCAAATACGATTGGGCGCGCATGTTCTACGGGCGTGTGGTCGCCCGCCAACTGGCTCGCCGACAGGATGCCTTGATCACCGTCAGCCAGAACACCGCCCGCGATGTCGGCACCCACTTCGGGTTGCCCGCCTCCCGCCTGACCGTCGTCCACAATGGCATCGACCACGCGCGCTTCTACCCCGGCGACCCCGTGCGGGCCAAAGCGTCCGTTGCCGCCCGTCACGGATTGCGCGCTCCGTTCTTTCTCTACGTCGCCCGGGTCGAACACCCGGCCAAGAACCATTGGCGCCTGCTCGAGGCCTTCGACCGTTTCAAGGCCCAGACCAACTCCTCCTGGCAGTTGGTCTTCGCCGGCAGCGATTGGCACGGCGCCCCCATGGTCCATGCCCGGATTCGCGCATCCCCCTTCGCCGCGGACATTCGATGTCTTGGCTTTGTTCCCGACCCCGACCTGCCGGACCTGTTCCGCGCCGCCGGCGTCTTCGTGTATCCGTCCCTTTACGAAGGGTTCGGCATCCCGCCGATCGAGGCGATGGCGTGTGGCTGCCCGGTGCTGTGCTCGACCCGGGGCGCGCTCGGCGAAGTAGTCGGGTCGGCCGCCGCCGCCACCGATCCCGAAGACATCCCGGGATTGCAGCGACAACTCACCCGGCTGGCGAGCGACGCTGGATTGCGCGATTTCCTGCGCGCCGCCGGACTGCGCCAGGCCCGGCTTTTCGACTGGGAAACCGCGGCTGCCGCGACCCTCGAGGTTTACGAACGGGCGGCTGCCCAAGTGCGCCAGACGCGGGGTCTCACCCCGTTGCGTTCGGTCGCCAGCGGCAGTTAGCCGCCCTGGGCGGGGGGGGTCGTTCTCCGCGTTCCGTTTCGGTCTCCAACCCATCTGAATTTAAGTAGAACACCTAATTTCCCCGCCGGCATTCGGGGTGGATACTGACCGGCAAATGATGACCCTGACGCAAGCGTGTGCCGACGGCCTATGGTTACAACCAGGCAACGGCGGTTCAGCTTCCAGGTGCCAAACCGGAATTTGCGGCACGGGCGTGCCGCGAACCTGACCGCATGAGTGTGCGACCAGGAACATCTCGAACGCCCAACAGAAAAACCACAAGTAACCTATGAGACACCTCAACCTCCAACTGGAGAAACTGGAGCAGCGGATCGCTCCGTGGGCCGGCGCGGTCGGCGGCGGCACGAACGGTACCGGCGGCACCGGTGGCTCGCACAAGAGCCACAAGAGCCACCCCACGCACCCCACGCATCCGACGCACCCAACGCACCCAACGCATCCCACCCACTAACCGGGATCACCCC
>JAGWYX010001067.1 GCA_018969165.1 Verrucomicrobiota bacterium | reverse complement strand
CCCGGGCCCCGCCGCTGACCACGGTGACACCGGCGTAGGCGAGTTGATAGGCCAGTTTCCGGGCCGTCTCCTGCCCGTAGTGGGTGGTGCGGCGCGAGCCCACCAACGCCACGGCGTTTTTGTCCCGTTCGGTCAACCGGCCTTTGACATACAGGACGATCGGCGGATCGTAAATCTGCCGCAGCAGTTCCGGATACTCGGCGTCGGACTGGATCAGGATGCGACAACCGGACTCCTGAATTCGCCGCAATTCGCCCGCCAGGTCCACCGTCTTCTCCCAGGCGGCGATGGCTTCGGCGGTTTCGGCGCCGATCCCGTTGGCCCGCAGTAGTTGGGTCTTCGAGGCGCGGAGGATGGTCGGCGCGTCGCCGAAATGTTCGAGCAATTGCCGCACCCGAACGGGGCCCACGTGCTCGATCATGTTCAGGGCCACCAGCGCTTCCCGAGGCTCCATGCCCCGACCCATAGCTTAAACTCCGTGCGATCGCAAGCCGGGAATGACTGGCCGCTGCCTCGCTGCCTCGCGGGCGGGTACTAAAAGCTCGCTTTTGCCCGACCGTGCCGCTAGAGTCCTCGGCTTCTGAAACCTGGTGTCATCAGGCCAAACTCGGGCATCCACCTCGCGGACGGCGCCGGCGTTCCGCGGTCCGCCCGTGAGCCGTGGGCCGGTGTGCGAGTTCTCCTCGACCCGCCGCGCGTGGATTCGCCGGGTCGCGTTCGGAGTTTCTCGGACGCGGGCGGCGGCTGGGCGGCGCCCCGATCGTGGTTTTCGGCCAGGTTGCGAACCTCGAGGTTCGCCGCGATGTTGCTGGCCGGATTTGCCCTGTCGTTGTCGGCGGCCTTGTTCGTGCCGATGTCGATCCAGGCGATGGCGGAGCGGTCGCAGCTCATCGTGCGCGGCACCGTGCTGAGCCAGAGTTGCCAGCAGGACGACGCCGGCCGCATCTACACCAAGGTCGAACTCAAGGTCGCCGAGGTGTGGCAAGGCCAGGTGAGCGGGGACCGGCTGACGATTGTGCACGGGGGCGGCGTGCTCGGGAGACGGAAAGTGGCGGCGGCCGGCCAGGTCGAGTATCGGATCGGGGAGGAAGTGGTCGCCTTCCTGGTCCTCAACCCGCGGGGCGAAGCGGTGACGCTGGGAATGTGCCAGGGGAAATTCCACGTATGGACCGACCCGGTCAGCGGGCGGAAGCGCGCGCGGAATCCGTTCCACGGCGGCGAGGGAGAGACCGTCTCCATCCCGGGGACGGCCAAGGCCTCGGACAGCGCTGAGCCGCTGACGGTGGACGCGTTGAAGCAGCAGGTCATGGGAGCCAAGCGATGAGACGGAGTTGGTTCAAGGACGGAGCCCGAGGATTGCGGCTCGCCGCGCTGGCACTGCTTTCGGTGGGGGTGTGGGCGGCGGCCGGTTTTGTCGCCGACTTCGGCACCAACGATCCGCCCACCGGCCCGCTACACTGGAACCTGACGACCTTTCCGGACCCGGACGGCGTCAGCACTAATCTTGTGAATCCGCAGACCGGAGCGGTCCGGTTTTTCCTGGCAGCCGACGCGTATTCGGGGGTTGGAA
>JAGWYX010001066.1 GCA_018969165.1 Verrucomicrobiota bacterium | reverse complement strand
TGCTCCGTCATTCAACATCTTCCGGTTTTCATCTTTCACCGTTTATTCGCTCCGCGCGCCTCGCTCAGAGAGTCCTTGAGACGGATAACACAGACGGCGGAAGGGACGCCAGAACTTGACTTGATCACAGCAAGTTTCAGAATCCAAGGACTCTAGCCGCGCTCCGAACGCTGCCAATCCCAAACCGCCACGCGCCGCCTTCCCGTCACATGGCTTTTCTGAGCTTCCACAACCTCACCAAGCGCTTCCCCGGCGTCCTGGCGCTGGACCACGTCAGCTTCCAAATCGAGCGCGGCAGTTGCCACGCCTTGCTCGGTGAAAACGGCGCCGGCAAGAGCACGCTGGGAAAAATCCTCGCCGGCGTTCAGACCCCGGATGCCGGCGAGATTCGGCTCGGCGGCCAGGTGATTCACCCCGCCAACCCCCTGGCCGCGCGCCGCCTCGGCATTGCCATGGTCCACCAGGAACTGGCCTTCTGCCCCGACCTGACGGTGGCGGAAAACCTCTGCCTGGGTGACCTGCCGCATCGCTCCGGTTGGGTGGACCGCGTCCGCCTCCGACAAAGGGCCGAAGCGATGCTCGAGGAAATCCAGGCCGGGATCGATGTCAACACCGTGATCGGCCGCCTGTCCACCGGCCAGGAACAGATGGTCCAGGTCGCCGCCGCCCTCGGCATCCAGGCGCAGGTCATCGTCATGGACGAACCCACCAGCTCACTCTCCGTGCAGGAGAGTGAAAACCTGTTCCGGCTCTTGCAGGACCTGCGACGCCGCGCGATCACGGTCATCTACGTCTCCCACCGCATGGAGGAAATCTTCCGCCTCTGCGACACCGTGACGGTCCTGCGCGACGGCCGCCACATCGCCACCGAGCGCGTCGCCAACTCCAGCCCCGAGCGCGTCATTCACCAGATGGTCGGCCGCCAGGTCATCCAGATGGCTCCCCAACACCTGACTCGCCCCTTGGGCCCCGAACGCCTGCGCGTGGAAAACCTCGCCTCGCCCGGCAAATTCACCAACGTCAGTTTCACCTTGCGCGCCGGGGAAGTGCTGGGCCTGGCCGGGTTGGTCGGGGCCGGCCGCAGCGAGGTGGCCCAGGCCATCTTCGGATTGGACGCCGCGGTCACCGGCCGGGTCCTGGCGCACGGCCGCCCGCTCAGGCCGCGTTCCGTCGCCGCTGCCTTGGCCGCCGGCATCGGTCTGCTGCCGGAGGATCGCAAACGGCTCGGGCTGGTGCTCACCATGAATTGTCGCGAAAACACCTCGCTCGCCAACCTCCAACGCCTCTGCACCGCCGGTTTTGTGCGGCGACGCGCCGAGCGGTCCCTGGCCCGGCGTTACGCCGACCGCCTGCGGGTCAAGGCCCCTTCCCTCGAATCGATCATCGCCGGTCTCAGCGGCGGCAACCAGCAGAAGGTCGCCCTGGCCAAATGGCTGGCACGCGAGTGCGACATTCTGATCGTGGACGAACCGACCCGTGGCATCGACGTCGGCGCCAAGGCGGAAATCCACCAACTCCTGGACGAATTGGCGTGCCAGGGCCTGGCCTTGCTGGTGATCTCCTCCGAACTGC
>JAGWYX010001065.1 GCA_018969165.1 Verrucomicrobiota bacterium | reverse complement strand
GCGGCTTGTCGATCACCCAGTTATGGTCGTAGCCGCGACCGAACTTGAGTTGCTCGTCGGGTTCGTTGATCCGCGCGCCGATCGGTGTCGGGGTGCGGAAGTCAAACGGGGTCCCTTTCACGGGACGCAATTCGCCGGTGGGGATGAGGGTGGCGTCCACGGGGGTGAAGGTCGCCGCGCGGATCATGACCACGTGGTTCAGGATGTCACCGGCGCAGGCGAGGTTGAAATAGGAATGATGAGTCAGGTTCAACACGGTAGGCTTGTCGGTCGTCGCCACATACTGGAGCCGCAAGGCATTGTCATCCGTGAGCGTATAAGTCGCCGTCACCGACAGATTACCGGGGTAACCTTCCTCGCCGTCCTTGCTGAGGTACCGCAGCTCCAGGGATGGGCCGTCGTTGCTCAGATACGCGCGCGGCTGCCAAACGCGTTTGTCGAAGCCTTTGATGCCGCCATGCAGGGCATTGGGGTAATCGTTGGTGGCGAGTTGGTAGGCCACGCCATCCAGGGTAAACCGGCCGCGGGCGATGCGGTTCCCGTAGCGGCCCACGAGCGCGCCGAAGAACGGGCTGTTCCGGATGTAATCATCGAGCTTGTCGTAACCGAGCACGACATCGCCCAGTTGACCATTCCGGTCGGGGACCTTGAGTGACACCACCAGGCCGCCGTAGTTGCAGATCTTGACCTCGGCGCCGCGGGCATTTTTCAGGGTGTAGAGATCGATCGCCACGCCGTCGGGTGTCCGACCGAACGGTTGTTTGGTGATCGCGTCCGGGGAATGGGTTGGCGCGACGCAGCCGAGCAGGGAGGCCGCGAGAACGGTGACACCGAGGAGAGACAGCCGGTTAGGCACGCTTTGCATGATGCTAGGTTTCGGTTAAGGGTTGCGCTGGTTCATCGGTGAAGCCGGCGGGGCGTCGGCTGATCGCTTTGCCCGTAATAGGCCCGCGGCCCGTGTTTCCGGGAAAAATGTTTCTCGAGCAACGCCGCCGGCACGCGCGGGGTTGACGGCCGGAGGCGCACGGTCTCGCTCGCCAGGCGCGCCAAATACTCGAGCACCACCGCGTGGTGGACCGCCTCAGCCACGGACACACCCCACGCGAAGGGCCCATGACTGGCCACCAGGACAGCCGGACAAGCCAGCGGTTGGCGCCGGGCGAACCGTTGGACGATGACGCAGCCGGTGTTGGCCTCGTAGTTTGACTGGATTTCCCGCGGCGTCAATGATCGTGTGCAGGGGATCGGGCCGTGAAAATAATCCGCGTGCGTGGTACCCAGTGCGGGGATCGGGAGGCGCGCCTGTGCCCAGGCGGTCGCATGCAGGCTATGGGTGTGCACGATGCCTCCGACGCCCTGTAAGGCGCGGTAGAGCACTAGATGGGTCGGCGTATCCGAACTGGGCTTCAGCCTGCCCTCGACCACGGCTCCGGTCGCGAGCGACACGACGACCATGTCGGCAGGCTTCATTCGTTCATAGGAGACGCCAGAAGGCTTGATCACGACCTTGCCTGTGTTCCGATCCAGCGCGCTGGCATTCCCCCAGGTATGGATGACAAGGCCCTGATGCACCAGT
>JAGWYX010000135.1 GCA_018969165.1 Verrucomicrobiota bacterium | reverse complement strand
GGAAACAGGTCCACCGGCATCCGCAGCAGGCTGGTCACGCCGACCACGCAGGTGATCAGGCAGGCGACGATGATGAAGTAAGGATAGCGAATGGCGAAACGAGACATGGGGATCAGCGCTGAGGTGGAACGGTGCCGGGGTGCTCGGCCGAGGTCTGGCGAGCGGTCGCCGGCGGTGGTGCGGGGGCGGGAACGGGGCTGGGCCGGGGACTTCTCATACGGGGACCTCTCCGGTGGTGCTGAGGCGTTGGGCACGCCAGCGGGCCTCGCTTCGGCGATAGAACAGCAGGTAACAGGCGGGCACCAGGTACACCGTTTGCGCCGCCGAGACCGCCAGGCCGCCGATGACCGCGCGCGCCAGCGGGGCGTAGGCTTCGCTGCCTTCGCCCAGCTTGGCGGCCATGGGAATCAGGCCGATGAGGGTAGCGAGGGTTGTCATGAGCACCGGGCGCAGGCGCACGCGCGGGCCGAGGGCGACGGCTTCGCGGAGGCTTTTGCCTTCCTCGCGCAGGCGGCGGATGAACTCGACGATGAGGATGCTGTCGGAGACCGAGATGCCGACCATCAGGAGCATACCCATGAGCGACATCACGCTGATCGGCGTGTGCGTGAGATAGAGGATCAGCAGCACGCCCGTCAAGCCGGGGGGCACGGCCAGCAGGATCAGGAACGGATCCAGGAAAGACTCGAATTGGGCGACCAGGATCAAGTAAACCAAAACGACCGACAGCACCAGGCCGATGGTGAAGCTCTTGAAGGACTCGCGCATCGCCTGGACCGAGCCGCGGATATTGACCGTCATGTTCTTGGGGAGCGGGGTGTGGTCCACGATCTTCTGCACGCCGGCGTAAACCCGGCTGAGGTCCTCGCCAGCGGGGGCGACATAGACATCGATGGTGGGTCGAATCTGGTAATGATCCACTTCGCTTGGCGCCAGGATGTGGGAGATGTGGACCACGGTGTCCAGCCGCGTGGGTTGTTTGAGGTGCGGCGCCCGCAGGGGCATGGAGCCCAGGTCAGCCAGATTGCCCAGGAACCGTTCCGGATACTGGACGGTCAGCAGGAAGGGATTGCCCGACCGGGGATCGATCCAGTAGCTGGGGGCGATCATGCCGTTGGAGGTCAGCGCCGTGATCAGGCTGTCGGTCAGTTCCTGGGCCGTCAGGCCCAGCTCGCTGGCCCGTTCCCGGTCCACATCGATCTTCAGCGCCGGGTAATCCATGTCCTGGGGCACCAGGACGTCGCTGACGCCCGGCAGGCGGCGGACCGCTTGGGCAATCTTGATGGCGACGTCGTGGGCGGCCCGTTTGTCGATGCTGCCGACCTGGATGTCCAATGGGGCGGGCATGCCCAGGTTCAGGATGGCATCCACCAAGCCGCCGGTTTGGAAATAGGCGCTGACCTGGGGCAGCTCGCGTTTGAGCCGGGCGCGGACCAGCCGCATGTAATCGAAGCTGCTGCGATGCCCGTCCTTCAATCCCACCTGGATCACGGCGGTGCTGGGGCAGGAATTGGGATTAAGGATGGCGTTGAAGCCCGGGGTGGTGCCGATATTCGAGACGATGATCTCCAGGTCGCGCGGCGGGACCGTCTCGCGGACGATCTGCTCGGCGCGAGCCACCAGCTTCTCGGTCAGCTCGATGCGCGTGCCCGAGGGCGCTTTCAGGTCGATGACGAACTGGCCGGGATCAGTCCGGGGGAAGTAGGCCTTGCCGACCATCGGGAAGAGGGTCAGGCTCAGAATGAAGACGCCCAGGATGGCCAGCGCGGTGCCCAGCGGGCGCACCAGGGCCACCTGCAGGCTGCGGTCGTAACCGTCGAGCATGCCGTGAAATTTCCGGTTGAACCACGCGTTAAACCGGCCGCCCCAGGTGCGCGGGTGCTCGCCCTCGGTGTGGGCGTGCACGCCTTTGATCAGATGCGCGCAAAACACCGGCACCACCGTCATCGCCACGAAGTAGGACGCGAACAGCGACAGCACCAGGGCAATCCCCAGCGCGCTGAAGAGGAATTTGCTGACGCCATACAGCAGGGTTACCGGGAACAACACGACCACCAGCGTCAGGGTGGCGGCCAGCACCGGCAAGGCCACCTCGGCCCCGCCCTTCTCGGCCGCCACGTCCGGCGCCTCGCCCATCTCCAGGTGCCGGAAAATGTTCTCCAGCACCACGACCGAGTTGTCGATCAACCGCGAAAACGCCAGCGCCAGCCCGCCCAGGATCATCGCGTTGACCGTGTTGTCCGCCAGCGCCAGCGCGATGAACGCCGCCAGCGCCGACAACGGAATGCTCAGAAACACGGCCACCGTCGCCCGCAGACTCCCCAGGAAGATCAGGATCATCAGCCCGGTGAGCACCAGGCCGATGACGCCCTCGTGCACCAGGTTCTCGATCGCCGCCCGCACGAACTTCGACTGGTCAAACACCACGTCTTTGACCAGTTGCTTGGGCATGTCCAGCAGCCGGTCCAGGCAATCCCGAATCCCATCCACCACCGCGATGGTGTTGGCGTCGCCCCCTTGCTTCATGACCGGCAGATACACCGAGGGCTGCCCGTTGATGCGGACCTTGTTGTATTGAATTTGCGAGGCATCGGCCGCCTTGCCCACGTCGGCCACCAGCACCGAGGCCTCGCCCACCGTCTTTAATGGCAGCAGGTTGATGTCCTTGATGGCGTTGATCTGGCTGTTGGCATAGACGTTGTAGTCATAAGGTCCGATCTTCACGTCACCGGCCGGCAGGATCAGGTTGGCCGTGTTGACGCTGCGCACCACATCCATCACGCTCAAACCGTGGGCCTCCAGTTTCAGCGGGTCCACGTACACCATGATCTGGCGATAACGCCCTCCGAAGGGCGGCGGCACCGAGGCCCCCGACACCCCGGCCATCTGGTTGCGAATCTCGAACTGGCCCAACTCGCGCAGCTTGGCCTCGGTCAACCCCTGGCCCTTGAGAGTGACCAGGCAGACCGGCAGGCTGGAGGCGTCGAATTTCATCACGATGGGCGGCAGGGTGCCCGAGGGCAGGTAGCGCAGGCTGGCCATCGCCAGGTTGGCGATGCTGGTCACGTCGGAGTCGGGATTGGAGCCGGGCTGGAAGTAAATCTTGATCAGGCTCACCCCGGTCAGCGAGCGGGATTCCATGTGGTCGATGCTGGCGGCCAGGGTGAACATGCGTTCGAATTGGCCGGTGATGTCGTTTTCGATCTGCTCGGGCGGCATGCCGGAGTAGAAGGTGGCGACCACCACGACCGGGATTTTGATGGGGGGAAACAGGTCCACCGGCATCCGCAGCAGGCTGGTCACGCCGACCACGCTGGTGATCAGGCAGACCACGATAATCAGATAGGGATACCGCAGGGCGAACCGTGACATGACCGGAGGGGGCGAGTGGAGTGGCTACCGTTGGGGGGGCCAACCGCATTGCTTGAGGTCCACCACCTCGCGGAGGATCGGTCGCAGCTTCTCCAGCGAGAATTCCCTGGACTGGCACAGGGCGATCAACTTGCGCTCCTTTTCGAGGATGAGTTCCGCGACGCAGGGGATGGTCCCGGCGATGTCCAGGGGGACGGAGAGGATGCCGTGGGCGTCGCCCATGAGCAGGTCGCCCGGCTCGATTTTGAGACCGGCGATTTCGACCGGCCCGCCGAAATCGACGATGTGGGCGTAGGCGTGGGAGACGGCGACGCTGGCGCTGAAGAGGTGAAAGCCGAGGGCTTCGACGGCGGGCAGGTCGCGGACGGCGCCGGAGGTGACGATGCCGACGCAGTTCAGGGCCTTGAGGATGTTGGCATGGACCTCGCCCCAGCAGGCCCCCAAGGCGGGGCGGCTGCCGATATCCTGGGCGACCACCACCCGCGGGGCTGGCAACCGCAGGACGTGTTCCCACCAATCGTGGCGATCAAGGTAGGCCTCGCGTCCCTCGATTGGCGGGCTGGAGGTGCGCACGCGCACCGTGGCGGCGTAGCCGAGCATGGTTCCCAGCCGGGGAAACTGGCAATGCACGCGGGCGTCGGCGAAGCCTTCGTTGCGCAGGCGCACGCGGAACATTTCGATGGCGTTGGCCGCGGCACAGACATCCAGGCGCCGCAGCGCGTCAAATTGCTCGGGATTAAGCGGGGTGCTCATGGCTGGTTCAGTTCGGTCAACGCGACGCTGTTGGTAACGGACACTGCTTCGCCGGGCTGCAGTTCGGCGGGATGGCCGACGACGACCTCGTCGCCCTCGTTGAGCCCGGAGACGATTTCCCAGCGGTTGGGGACTTCCAAGCCCAGTTTGACGATGCGCTGTTCGACCTTGCGCGCGGCATTGACCACATAGACGGTGCCTTGGTCGCCAACGGCGGCCACCGCCACGGTCGGGACTGTCAGGGCCTGGAGTCGGGGTTGCACATGGAGAACGACCCAGGCGTACATGCCGGGCACCAATTCCAGGTGGGGATTCTCCACGTCCACTTCCGTGATCATCGTGCGCGTGGCCATGTCCACGCGCCGGGTGAAGCGGGCGATCGTGCCCGTGTAGGTCTTGCCGCCCAGCGAGTCCACGCGCACCTCGACCCGGTCACCCAGGTGGATGTCCTTCACGTAACCGACCGAGACGGGAATCTCCAACCGCAGCAGATAATTATCGGAAATCCGGAACACGGGCAGGGACTGGGTTTCGGTGGTGGTGCCGACCTGGATGAGTTGGCCGGAATCGACGTAGCGCTCGGTGACGACGCCTTTGAAGGGCGAGACGATGTTGGTGTAGGTGCAGAGGGCCTGCAGCTTGGCGGCGTTGGCCTCGGCTTCGCTGACCTGCTGCTGGGCCGCCGCCAGGGCCGCCGAGGTATTGCGGGAGCGGTCGGCGGCCTTGTCCACCTCGATTTGGGCAACCAGCCCGGGCTGGGCTTTGATGACGGCCGCCAGGTTGGTGTAGATTTCGTTCGCTTCGTCGTAGGCCGCCCGCTCCTCGCGCACCTTTTCCCGGGCGGTCCGTTCGGCGGCCAGCGCCAGGGTGTACTCGGCGGTCAATTCCGGGTCGTAAAGGGTGGCCAGGACCTGGCCTTGCTTGACGAGGTCACCGTAATCAACGGCCATGTTGGTCACGATGCCGGAGACCTTGGCATGGATCGGCACGTCCCAGTAGGCGCGGAATTCGCCGGGAATGGTGACGGTGTTGTAGAGGTCCCGGCGCGTGACCTTCACCACCCCCACGGTCGGCGGTGCCGTCGAGTCGGCGGCCGCCGAAGGGTTGGGGGAAGTCCACCGATACCAAAGGGCACCGGCCGCGATCACCCCGAGGGCGACGACGGTGAGGATCAGACCAGTGCGACGCCGAGGCCGGTGATCGTCGGGCGGCGTCGCGAACAAGTGGGGGATATCGTTTTCAGTGGCCATGATGCTGCTTGCTCAGTTCAATGGATGCGGTGGCTAACGGCAACTCCACACGGAAACGGCTGCCTTGGCCGGGTTGGCTGGTGACTTCCACGCGGCCGCCGTGGGCCGTGCAGATGGACTTGACGATTGACAATCCGATCCCGGCGCCGCCCTGGTCGCGCGAGCGCGCCTTGTCCACGCGGAAGAAGCGCTCGAAGACATGCGGCAGGGCCTCGGGGGGGATGCCGATCCCATTATCAGCGACTTCCAGGACCGCGCTGCGCGGCTGGGCCGCGACGGTCAGTTTGACGCCGCCGCCGCGCTGGGTGTATTTGATCGCGTTATCCAGCAGGTTGACGACGACTTGCTTGAGGCGAGATCGATCGCCTTCCACCGGGACCGGGTGCGGGGCGCAGCAGGTGATGGAAATCCCCTTGTCCTCCGCCAGAAGGCACATCTGCTCGGCGGTCGCGGTGGCCAGCTTGGCCAGGTCGAAGCGGACCCACTCGGTCTGGGCCTCGCCGGCATCCAGGCGCGAGAGGGCAAACAGGCTTTCGACGATCTTGGCCAGGCGCTCGACCTCTTCGAGCACGCTGCCGATTCCTTCGCGCAAATCGGCTGGCAGGTGCGGCTGTTGGACCGCGTTCTCCAGCTCGCCGCGCATGATCGTCAAGGGCGTACGCAACTCGTGGGAGGCATCGGCCATGAAGCGGCGGGTTTGTTGAAAGGATTCATCCAGCCGCGTGATCATGTGGTTGAGCGAGCGCGACAGGCGCTCCAGCTCGTCGCCGGTGGCCGCGATCGGCAGGCGGTCGCTCAAATTGTGGAGGGTGATCTGCTCGGCGCTGCGGGCCATCTTCTCCACCGGGGCCAACGCGCGCCCGACCAGGCGGTAGCCACCGGCGACGGCGACCACCACCACCGCCGGCAAGCCCAGCACCAGCGACAGCAGCAGCAAGTCCAGCACGGTCCGGATCGGGCCCAGCGAGGCGCCGACTTCCACCGCGTAGGCCTGGCCGCCGGCCTGGCAGGGGATGGTCACGATGAGCAGGGGTTTGCCGTCGGCGGTCGACACCTTGCGCATCAGTTCCCGCCGCACCGGCAGTTTGACGGCCAGGACCTGGGTGGCGTCGAAACTGCCGTCCTTCGGCGAGCTGGACAGGTAGAGCACACTGCCGTCGGCGCGCGTGATCCGGACGAACCGGTCGTTGAGGGCCGGGGCGTAACGGGTGTTGATCTCGTCGATCACGTAGCGTTCGCCAGTCTGCGCCACGCGATCCACCAGGGTGTCGGCAATGACCCGGGCGCGGTGGAGTTGCGAATCCTCCAGGTCCCGTTCCAGGTATTGTTTGAGATCGGTGTACATGAACACGCCGAACAGGACGAACACGCCGGTGAGCAGGCCGGCGTACCAGACAATGAGTTGGAAGCGGAGGGACCGGGTGTTCATGGTTCCGGTTCGTCGCTCATGCAGTAGCCGACCCCGCGCACGGTGCGGATCAGCTTGGCGGGATGCGGGTCATCCACTTTGGCGCGCAGATGGCGGACATAGACATCGACGATGTTGGTGAGTCCCTCGAAGCTCTCGTCCCAGACATGCTCGATGATCATCGTGCGGGTGAGGACCCGGCCCACGTTCGAAACCAGGTATTCCAGCAGGGCGTATTCTTTGGAGGTCAGCTCGATGCGCTTGCCCGCGCGGCGCACCTGCTGGGAGAGCCGATCCAGCTCCAGGTCGCCCAGGTGCAGGACGTTGGCCCGGTTGACCGGTCCCCGGCGCAGCAGGGCCTTGACGCGCACCAGCAGTTCGGCGAAGGCAAACGGTTTGGTCAGGTAATCGTCGGCCCCAGCCTCGAAATTCTCGACCTTCTCGGCGGTGGCGTCGCGGGCGGTCAGCACCAGCACCGCCACGGCATCGCTCTTCTTGCGAACCCGCCGGAGGATTTCCGTGCCACTCAACCCGGGCAGCATCAAGTCGAGGATAATCAGGTCGTATTCGTGAGCCGAGGCCATTTCCCAACCGCTGGGGCCGTCGTAGGCGACGTCCACCGCATACCGCTCCGCCCGCAGGCCGCGCGCCACGAAGTCGGCCACTTTCTTTTCATCTTCGATCAACAACAAGCGCATAGCCCCTTACCGGAAAGCCGCGGCCAATCCGGGCCAGTGAGTTGCCGTACCATACAACATTAAAATCCGTCCGAGTTCAACTGATACTCCAGGGGTAAAGGCCAGCGACATGCCTTGGTTCCTTGCGGGAGGTGGGGTGGGTTACGGATCGACCGCCCGGTTTGCGCGACCAGCGGCCGCGCTCCCAGGGGGATGAACTCCGGAGCGGCAGTCGTTCGGCCGCGGAGCCACCGGTGTCCCTCCTTGCCTTGGGCCGGCAGGGGCCGACAGGCCGGAGACAGAAAGCGGTTTTCGGTAAACGGTGGTCCGCATCGGCTGGGCTTCACTCCACCACGCGAATCTGAATCTCCGGCCACGTGGGCGAAACAAAGGTGGTCAATCGAATCCGGCGCGGGGCACGCCGCGCCGGCTTCCGATCACCCCGCCACTCCGGGCAAAACCGGGCGCGGCGACGCGGGAGCATGCCGGGCGCGGTCTCCAGCGTGGCGCAGGGAAGCAGGCTGGGGCCGGCGATCCGGGTGGTGAGCAGCGATACAGGTTCCATAACGTTGTTCTAACACTAGACGACATCCTGATTAAAACCGCATGAA
>JAGWYX010000134.1 GCA_018969165.1 Verrucomicrobiota bacterium | reverse complement strand
ACTCGACCACCTGGGTCTGGTTGTCGTCCAGGTAAACGTCGGTGATCCGCGCCGGGGGCAGCGCGATGACGAGCTTGTTCTGTTCCACGCGCAGATCGGCGGGGCGCAACGCGCCGAGATCGACGCCGGCCTTGACCACGCCGTGGGCGACCAGCAGCACGCGGTTCTCGCCGGCGAACATCTGGCCCAGCAAACTCTTGGGCGGGTCCTCCAGCACAACCACCTTCTCCAGCACGTATTTGACGGTGACCAGTTCGGACAACGTCTGCACCTCCCGCAACATCGTGGCCGTGTTATAAACGGTGCGCGTCGGCCGGAAGCCGATGACTTTCGGCCAAATGGCGCCCACCCAGACGCCCAGGCCCAGGCCCAGGATGACCAGCAGGACCAGCAACCAAGCTCCGGATTTGCGCATGCGGGAATTTAGCTTTTCCCCGGGGGTTGCAAAGTCGAATCTCCGGCCGGGTACGCCTCGCTCATCGATGCCCGGAAAGCCCGCCCGGTTCCGCTACCGAGCAGCGGGAGCACGAACCGCAAGCGATCGGCCCCCGGCTTGTCCCAAGCCACGGCGCATGCTGGGCCGCCGCGGACTCAGGACAACCCGCGAGGACAATCCGAGGTCCGCTTCCCGGCGAGAGTGGCGAGGTTTGGGCGTATCCCAGTTTTTTGCAGCCTCGCCATGATCGCGGCCTCCCGTCGAGTGGTCCTCGACGGACTTTTGTCGCACGTACGACAAAAGTTCGTCGTTACCTAACCACTGGATTCCAGGGCGGTGGAAATCGGGCGCCGATGGCTCGACCATTTCCATGGCCTTCAGCACCGGCCTAACGTAGAACCGCTGAAGCGTTTCTGGAGATCCAGCTTGGCGGACATCCGGCGGAAGCCGGGCGTCAGTGCCGAGGCTGGCCGTCGGCAAGAAACGGAGATGCGCCCGCGAGGCTTCCGACCGCGATTTAGTCCGTGACGCCCCGGCCGGGGGTGTGGCTTAATGCCCCGCATTCTATGACCGCTGAAACTCGAATCCGCGAACTGAAACTGGAATTACCACCCGCCCCCAAACCGGTCGGTGTCTATAAGCCGCTGGTCCTGCTCGGCAACCTCGCCTACGTCTCCGGCCACGGCCCGATCCGGTCCGACAAAACCCTCATCACCGGCCGCGTCGGCGCCGACCTCGACCTGGCCGCGGGCAAGAACGCGGCGCGCCAGGTCGGGCTGACCATCCTGGCCACTTTGCGCGGCGAGTTGGGCAGCCTGGACCGCGTCCGGCGGGTCATCAAGGTGCTGGGCATGGTCAACTCGACTCCGGAGTTCCACGATCACCCCGCCGTGATCAACGGATGCAGCGAGCTGTTCGCCGATGTCTTCGGCCGCGACCAGGGAGTGGGCGCCCGCAGCGCCGTCGGCATGGCCGCACTGCCAGGCAACATCGCGGTCGAGATCGAGGCCATGTTCGAAATCGCGTAGCGAGACGGCGGCGTGCTCCGGGAGGCCCGCATGGCTTGGTACTCCATCCGCAACGCCGACCAAATCCCTTCCCCCGCCCTGCTGGTCTATCCGGAGCGCGTAAGCGCCAACCTGGCGCGGATGCTCACCATCGCCGGCGACCCGACGCGACTCCGGCCCCACCTCAAGACCCACAAACTGGCCGAGGTGCTCCGGCTCCAGACCGCCCGCGGGATCAGCCGGTTCAAATGCGCGACGATTGCCGAGGCGGAGCTGGCGGCCGGCTGCGGCGTGCCAGATCTCCTGCTGGCCTACCCGCCGGTCGGACCGAATGTCGCCAGGCTGCTGCGGTTGATCCAGGCCTTCCCCCAGACAAATTTTCTGACGATCGCCGATGATCCCGACGCGATCCGCGCGTTGGCCGCGGCCAGCGTTCAAGCAAACGTCCGCCTGGAATTGTTGCTGGACATCGACTGCGGCCAGCACCGTTCGGGCGTGGCGCCGGGCCCGCGCGCCCACGAAATCTACCACCTGATCGCCCACTTGCCCGGTCTCAGGCCCGGCGGGCTGCACGCCTATGACGGGCACATTCACGATGCCAGCCTCGCCGCGCGCGCCGCCCATTGCGAGACGGCGTGGGCACCCGTCTCCAGGCTCCGGGACGAATTGCGCCAGGCCGGACTGCCGGTCCCGCGCGTCGTCGCCGGCGGCACCCCCACGTTTCCGTTTCACGCCCGGCGGGGCGACGTCGAGTGCAGCCCCGGCACCTGCGTGTTCTGGGACGCCGGTTACGAGGCCAAGTTTCCGGACCTGGGCTTTGCGCCCGCGGCGCTGGTGCTGACGCGCGTGGTCAGCAAACCCGGCGCCAACCGGCTCTGCCTCGACCTCGGTCACAAAGCGGTGGCCTCGGAGAACCCCCCGCCGCGGGTGCGGTTCCTGAATCTGCCGGAGGCGACCGCCGTCGCGCATAGCGAGGAACACCTCGTTGTCGAGACGCCGGCTCCCACCCGGTTGGGGATCGGCGACTGTCTCTTTGGCGTGCCGTGGCACATCTGTCCCACCGTCGCGCTCCACGCCGAGGCGGTGGTGATCGAAAACGGAGAGGCGACCCAGCGCTGGCAGGTCGCCGCGCGGGACCGGCGGTTGACCATTTGACCCATGAGCCACGACGGCCGCCTGTTGATCGGCACGCTGGTCGCCGTCGCCGGCCTGATCGTGGGGATCACCCGGTTCAAGCTCCACGCATTCATCGCGCTGATGTTGGCCGCGTTGTTTGTTGGGGTTTGCGCCGGAATGGAACCGGCGAAGATCGCGACCGGCTTTCAAGCCGGGGTCGGCGCGATGCTCGGCTCGATCGCGGTCGTCGTCGGGCTGGGCGTCATCCTCGGGCAGTTGCTGGTCGAGTCCGGCGGCGCGGAAGTCGTCGCGCGCCAGCTCATCGCCGGCTTGGGCGCGCCGCGCGCCGGCTGGACGATGCTGGCGGTCGGATTGATTGTCGGGATTCCGGTGTTTTTCACGGTCGGCCTGGTGCTGCTGATGCCCGTGCTCCGGTCGGTGGCCAGGGAAACGCAGCAATCCGTGGTGGTTCTGGGTATCCCCTTGCTGGCCGGGTTGTCCGTGGTTCATGGTCTGCTGCCGCCCCACCCCGGCCCGCTGGCCGCCATCGGGACGTTCAACCAGGTGCTCGGCAAAACCGATCTGGGCAAAACGATCCTGTATGCGCTGCTGCTCGGCGCCCCGGCCGCCGTCATCGCCGGGCCGGTCTTCGCCCGATTCGTCGCGCGCCAGGCTGACTTGGAACCGGTCGTCGCGGATTCGGCGTTCGCGCCATTGTCCGCCATGGCCGCGGGAGCCGGATCCAATTCGCCCGTTGGCAATCCTCCGCGCGACCCGGGCTCGACCCGCGACTCCGAGACCAGGCGACCGGTGCGGGACGGGGGCCCGCCGGCCTGCTGGCTGGTGCTGTTCGTGATCTTGCTGCCGGTGCTGCTGATGCTGCTCTCGACTTTCGCCCAGCTCGCCTTGCCCATTTCGGACCCGCTCCGGCGCTGGACCGAGTTCACCGGCGATCCGAACGTGGCCATGTTGATCGCGGTCCTGGTGGCGCTTTCCGGCTTTGGTCTGGCCCGCGGGTTCGACCGCCAACGCTTGCTCAAGCTCAGCAACGATTGCCTGCCCCCAGTCGCCAATATCCTGCTGGTCGTTGGCGCCGGCGGCGGGTTCAGCGGCGTGCTCCAGGCCAGTGGCGTCGGCCAGGCGTTGGCGGATCTGGCCCGGGGCTGCCACCTCTCGCCCCTCCTGCTCGGCTGGTTGACGGCCGCGCTGATTCGCGTCGGCACCGGGTCGGCGACCGTGGCGATCACCCTGGCCGCTGGACTCGTCGCGCCCATCGCGGCCGCGGCTTCCGGCGTGAATCGGGAACTGCTCGTCCTGGCGACCGGCGCGGGTTCACTGATCCTCTCCCACGTCAACGACGGCGGGTTCTGGTTTGTCAAAGAGTATTTCGGCCTGAGCGCGACTCAGACCTTGAAAACCTGGACGGTGCTGGAGACGATCCTCTCGGTCGTGACCCTGGCGCTGGTCCTGCTCGCCAATCGTTTGCTGTAAATCCATGATCTTCGACGCCCACCTGGATCTGGCGATGAACGCCCTTGAGTGGAACCGCGACCTGACGCAGCCGCTCTCCATTCTGCGCCAACGCGAGGTTGGCCTGACCGATAAACCGGATCGCGGCCGCGGCACGGTTTGTTTGCCGGAGATGCGCCGGGGCCGCATCGGCCTGTGCGTGGCCACCCAGATCGCCCGGCACGTCAAACCCGGCAATCGGCTGCCCGGCTGGCACTCGCCCGAGCAGGCCTGGGCGCAAACCCAAGGTCAATTGGCCTGGTACCGGGCCCTCGAGGCGCGCGGCGAGCTGGTCCAAATCAAAAACCTCGAGGACCTCGAACGGCACCTGCGTCTTTGGGACAAGTCAGGCTCCGGCGAAGAAGCCCGGCCGCCCGCCACCGGCGCCGACGCGCGCGGGCAGATGCCGCCGCCGACCCCGCCTGCCGAGCCGGTGAAAACGGGCCAGGATGTGGACCCGTCGGGTGCTGGACTGCCCATCGGCTACATCCTGAGCCTGGAAGGGGCGGACTCGATCGTGACGCTCAAGCACCTCCCACTCTCCTTCGCGCAGGGGCTGCGCGCGCTGGGCCCCGCCCACTACGGGCCGGGCACCTACGCCCAGGGCACCGACGCCACCGGCGGCCTCGGCCCGCGCGGACTGGAACTGCTCGCCGGCATGGACCAGCTCGGGATTATCCTGGATGTGACCCACCTGTGCGACGAGAGTTTCTGGGAGGCACTCGATCATTTCCACGGCCCTGTCTGGGCCAGTCACACCAATTGCCGCGCCTTGACGCCGCATCCCCGACAATTCACCGACGAACAAATCCGCGCGTTGACGCAGCGCGGCGCCGTGATCGGCGCCGCCCTCGATGCCTGGATGCTGGTGCCGGGCTGGATCAAGGGACAAACCCGGCCCGAGGCGGTGGGATTGAAGCTGGAGCGCGTCGTCGAGCACATCGACCACGTGTGTCAAGTTGCCGGCAACGCGCGCCACGCGGGCATCGGCTCGGACCTGGACGGGGCCTTCGGCCGCGAGCAGTCCCCGGCCGACCTCGACAGCATCGCCGATCTGGCGCGCATCCCCGAGCTGTTGCGGGCGCGCGGCTACAGCGCGGCGGATGTCGCCGCGATCGCCCACGGGAACTTCGTCCGGTTCCTCCGCGAGGCATGGAGTCAGTGAGGGTGAGCGGCGCTCGAGACGCGCCCGCCGGATTCCAAAAAGGCCAGCAAATCGAAAATCTCCTCCTGCGACAGCGTGTTCAACAGCCCCACCGGCATGACCGACGAGGGCTGCGGATGACGCTCCTTGATCTCAGTTTTCTTCAATTTCTGGATGAGCTTTTCGGATGGCCCGGTCTGGATCGTCACCGTGTCGGCGTCCTCCTGGACCACCAGGCCAAACACCGAGTCGCCGTCGGCCAGCTCGAATTCATAATTCCGGTAGCGATCGGCGATCACCTTCGAGGGCTCCAGGATTTGCTCCAGCACATTGGTGCGACTGTCCTGCCAGCGCTGGAAGACCCCGGTCAGGTCCGGCCCGTAGGTGTTGCCTTGGCTCCCGACCTTGTGACACTGCACGCAGCCCAGCTTCGTGAATAACTCGCGGCCCGCCGCCGGGTTAGCCCCCGGTCCGAGGCGCGCGGCAGCCGCCGCCAGGTCGGCCAGTTTCCATTCGGTCAGTTTGGGTGCCGACACCGTGTGACTGGCCAGGTAAGCCTCGACGTCCTTGACTACGGCCAACGTGCCGACCATTCGCCGCCAGTGCCCGGGGAAGGTGCAGACGTACTGGTAGTCGCCCGTCTCGGCCGGCGCGGTGAAGCTCAGCCGGGCCTGTTGACCGGGATCGACCAGCCGGGTCGCATACAATACTGCCGGCAATTCCGGCACGTAAAGCCGACCTTGGGCGTCCGGGTCCGGCGCCATTTTTTCCGCGGCCAGGCCGACGGTCTCGACCGTCCCCGGCTTGATGACGGCGATGTTGTGAGGCATCGAGTCTTCATTGACCAGGATGATCTCGAGCGGTTTGCCGGCCTCGACGACGAGCAAGGATTTGTCGAACAGCATTTGCTCGGGAATGGTGTGGATGACGAAGACACTGACGCCGATGGCGCGGAGGGTTTTCCCGATAGCCTTGGCCTGCTCGGCCGGCAACAGGGTTGCCAGGTCGCTGGCCAACTGAAAGGCGTTCACGGCGTCCGTGCCGGTCCGCTGCTCCACCGGCACCTGCCGCAGCCAGGCGATCAGGCTGTCGATCAGCGGCGCGGCCAGGTCCTTGGGCCAGGATGGGCGCGGGAGCCGTTGCAGGCTGGCGACCGCCGCGGGGCGCTCGGTTCCGGACTCGACCAGGCTGGCCAAGGTGTTGAACGTCGGGCCGTCGTGACCGGGCACGGTGGCGATGGCGGTAATCGCGGCGCGCCGCACCACGGCCGGATTGGCCTGCTGCAGCAAGGGCTCGATCCTGGGATAAAACAATGCCCGCAAGCCCGCCGCACGGATCAGCGGCACCGCCAGAAGCAGGTCCACCAGCCTGGCCGGCTCGGACGCAGCCTGTTGCCAGGACGGCTCCGGCGAACCATCCGCGGTGACCAGGGCCGCCCATGCCATCTGGCGCGTGAGCGGCACCTGGGCATTCACGGTCAACTCGGCGAAGGCGGCGCGCTTGGCCGCCAGTTCCGCCGGGGCGACCTGCAACAGGAGGGGCAGCAGGTCCCGCAGGATTTCCGCGCGGGTCTCGCCCTTCTGGTCGAGTCGCCCCAATTCGACCGACAGTTCCGTCACGGGATCGGTGCCGTGGAGTTTTGCCAAACCCTGCAGGGCTTCGAGTCGGTACTTTTTATCGAGCCCATTGCGTTCGAGCAACGCCACATAGACGAACTCACTCCGAGGCGCGGCGATCAGTTCCTTGTTCGAGAGTCGGCCGAGGACGTAAGCGGCGGCGACGGGGTTTTTGGGGAGGAAGAATGGCTTAGGTTCCTCAGCAGCCCGGACCAAGGAGAGGGTGAGAACCGCCAGCAGGAACACGCATCCGTACCGAAGCAGGAGCGTTGGCACGGGGCTCGGCCGCCATGGACCGGGCGACGAAAGGCGCCTCGCCGTGAACCGGGCGAGAAAGGGTGCCTCCTCTCCCCGGCCCTCTCCTCCGCTGGCAGCGGGGGAGAGGGTGCCCGAAGGGCGGGAGAGGAGGGGCTTCGGTTCATGGTCCCAATTCATGCCCCGGATTCGTCGGCAACAAGGTGCTCCGGCAAATCACCGCGTGTATTTGTCGAGGGCCTTCATGGTCTCGTCCAGGCAATACTTGAGGTAGTAATCCGGGTGGTCCGGATCCTTTTCCTTTTCGAGGGCTTCCAGGGCGACCTCGGCGGCCTTGCTGGTTCTAAAGAAGCTGCAGGCCCGGACCGCTTCGAGCCGGACGCGCGGGCTTTGGTCCCGGGCCAGGACCGCCAGGAGGCCGAGCGGATCATGCACGCGGTCGCGCCAATAGCACAGGACCCGAGTCGCGGCGGCGCGGGCGTGGTAATTCGGCGAGCGGAGCATGCGTTTGAGCAGGTCCTCGTCCACGACGTTCATCCACTGGTGGACCCACAGGGCTTCCATCAGGTGATGCTCGTAAGCCGGATCGTGCGGATCGAGTGTCGGGATCCATTTCTTGACGGCGGCGATGACCGCGGCGGGGTCATGTTTGCCCAGCTCGATTTTGGCGCGGGTGCGGACGTCGTTCTCCGGCACCTTCAGCAATTCGAGCAAGGCCGGGATCGGTTGGCCATCGATCGCGGCCGGCTTGAGCAGCGGCCGGCTCGGGTAGGTGATCCGATAAATGCGCCCGTGGATGTGGTCGCGGTTGGGATCGCGAATATGATGCTGCATGTGCCCGATCAATTGATTGGACCAATCGAGGAAATAAACCGAGCCGTCCGGGGCGACCCCGACGGCCACCGGCCGGAAGTTCGGGTCATCCGATTTGACCAGCGGTTCGAGCGTCTCGCCTTTGAGCCCGGCACCGTCCTCGGTGACCTTGACGCGGAAGATGCCCTGGAAAC
>JAGWYX010000133.1 GCA_018969165.1 Verrucomicrobiota bacterium | reverse complement strand
GACCCAGTCAAATCCGGCGTCCTGGATCAGCGCGTAGGCCCGCAGCACGTCCTCGGCCAGGTGCACCCGGCCGTTCAGTTTCAATAGCGTGTTGTCAAAACTCTGCACGCCCAGGCTCACCCGCGTGACCCCGATCTCACGCAACGCCTCCAGGAATTCTCGCCGCACCGACCGCGGCGCGCACTCGAACGTCACCTCGCGCGCCTCCGTCCACGGGAGCGCGCACTGCAGGCCACGTCCCAACCGGCGCAGTTGGCTGCTCGAAAGCATCGACGGCGTGCCCCCGCCGAAGTAAACAAAGGAAATCGGGCGGCCCCCGACCGCCGGCCGCTGCGCGTAACGCCCCAATTCCTCGACCACGGTGTCGAGGTAACGGTCCACCACCGCCGCGTTCTGGCCGATGTAGGAGAGGTAATAGCAGTAATCGCACTTCTTCTGGCAAAACGGCACGTGCACATAAATCCCCAGCGGCGCGGCCGTGGGCGGTCCGTCCAACGCCGCCTCGAAGGCGGGAACCTGGGACGGCTGCCAGGCCGAGAACGGCGGATAGGCGGCAACGAAGTAATTGCCCACCAGCGGCTCGCCGCGCGAGGATGGCGGCGCCAGATGGTGGAGAGCGCTGGCTGGCATGCTGCCAGGACCGTAATCCGCTCCCAGGCCCGCCGGCCTTGACGATAATCAAAGAATCCCTGTTTCTCTCGGTGGCGGGTTTCCCTGTCGCGACTGTCCAGCAGCCCGTGCCGCCTGGACTCCCTTTCAACACCTTACACCTTCCGCCGCGCCACCACGAACGCGTTGAACATCAGGTCGCGCAACGGCGTGACGTTCAGCAGAAAATCCACCGGCCCCGCCACATACCGGTCCGTGCACCCCGACGAAACAATCTCGCACCCGGCGCGTTCGAGGAAGAACCGGATTTCAACGGCGTTGGTCGCCACAATCGCATCGTCATCGGGCGTGAATGGTTCCTTCACAATCGGTGTCATGCGGTCAAATCGCACCGCGCCCGGGTCGCTCCGCATCAGGCGCCTTTTCCCGGCCAGCCGCCGCCAATTGCGCCATTTGTTGGCCCACCCACGCATCTTCGGATGGTAATCCCGCAACCCGATCGCCCGGAAAAAATTCGGGCTCGACACCACCAGCCGCCCGCCCGGCTCCGTCACCCGCGCCAACTCGACGATGAAGTCCTCGGGCGCCTCGACGTGTTCGAGCACGTTCAGCGCGCCGACACTCGCGAAGTAGCGGTCCGCAAACGGCAGATGCTTGCCATCATAGACCTGGCAGCGCCCGCTGACCTTCCGGGCCCGCTCGACATTGGGCTCGGAAACCTCGACCCCGTAGGCCTCGAACCCGGCGGCGTCCAACCGGCCGACCACCTGCCCGACGCCGCACCCGACATCCAGCACGCGCCCGCCGGCCTTCTCCGGAAACAGCGCGTCGGCGTATTTGGCGTAAAACCCCGCGTCCCAATTCGCGAGGAACTCGGCGTAAGCCTCGTTATGGCGATAGGTCTCCTGGTGGCCCATGCGGTTGATTTCAGAATTGAGATTTCAGATTTGAGATTTGGAAGCTGTTCGATCCGACCGGGCAACCCCCATTCGAATCCGCGATTTCATCGACCCGTCCAATCGTGGGAGCGGAGGATAGTCTCGATGATGCGCCACCGGCGTTCGACCGTGACCCGTCCGCGCCGGTTGGTCAACTCCGCCTTCGGCACCGTGTGGATCAAGTCACACTTGAATAGTGTCGGCCAGCCCAGCCCGTCCGACTGGTCCAGGATGACCTCGTGCGGTTTCGCCGGCCGTTGGGTGGGTCGGGAGCTCCCCATGACGACCGCCACATCCAGTTTGTTGGCCACCCGCAGAGGGTGCGACACGATCACGGCTGGATGCGGCTCGGGCCAGCCGGGCGGCTGAAAGCTCCAGATTTCCCACGCCCTCAATCTCCCTCCCGACGCCGTACCGGACGCCGCGACATCGTCCGCTCCAGCTTTTCCCATTCTCGATCCGGGCGGAAGGCCTCTCTCGCCTCTACCTTGGTAAACGGTCTCACCGCGCGGTGGCGGTTCTTGGGGCGCGCCAGATAGCGGCGAAGTTGTGGCAAGCCGAGTCGCATGCTTTGGCGCATCGCATCGGCGACCGAAACCCCCGTGCTCCGCGACGTCTCCCGCAGTTCTTCCAGCAGGCCCTCCGGGATGGCCAGCGGGTAGGTGGCGCTTTTCATGTAAGAAACCTACATCCGACGACCGGAATGCCGCAAGCGGTTTTGCGACTCACGATCGCGTTGCACCGGATCCCGCCTCCCGCGACTCGCTCTCCGCCTTCGACCGCGGCGCGAACGCGAGCAGCCCGCAGCACACGACCCCCAACCCCAGCGTCGCCAGGCTCACCCACAGCGTCGAAACCGGCGGCTGAAACCGGAACTCGACGGTGTGCCGGCCCGGCTCCAAATAAACCCCGCGCATGAGGTAATTGCACCGCAGCAGCTTCTCCGGCCGCCCGTCCACGCGCACCTTCCAGTTCGGATCAAACCGGTCGTTGAACAGCAGCACCGACGGCCGGTCCGCCTGTGCCTCGAACTGGATGAACTTCGGCTCGTAATGGCTGAACGTCACCGCGCCGGCTTTCCCCACTCCCTCTCCTGCGCTGCCAGCGGAGGAGAGGAGGTTGTGCTGACCCTGTGCCTTCTTTTCTCCCTCTCCCCCACCGAGAGAGAGGGCGGAGGTGAGGGGGCCTGCCGTTTCATGGGCATCGGCATTGGTCGGCCCCGGCGCCGGCACCCGATCGGCCACCAGCACCGTCTGTTCTGGATCAAACGCCGGATCCACCAACCGCTGCAACATCTCCGCGTCATTGGTGCTGACTTGCCACCGGGTGAACAGGCTCGCCCGTGGCAGCGCGGCGCCGTCCTCGATCAACGCCAGCGGGCCGTTGGTGTTCACCACCATCTCCAGTTGGCTGTCAGCCGATTGCTTGAACGTGAACCCGGTCCGGGTCCGGAACCGCCGCTTGACCGGGTCAAACACCCGGTTGAGTTCCTCGGTGAAGCCGGCCAGGCCCAGCAGGTAGCGGGTGCTGGTCAATTGCCACAGCCGGCCCTGCCGCGCCACATCGGCCGCGGGAAACGTCTTCACCATGAACTCCTCGTAATCCCTCTTCTCGCGCGGCATCTGGACCAGGTCCAGCGATTGCACCCGGTAATACTGGAACAGGTGCTGCACCCAGTCCCCGTAGTAGAGCTGCTGGAAAAACTCCGCCACGCTCTGCGCCGCCGCCGGCACGTTGAAGCGCAACGCCGTCACCCGCTTCTCATACGGCCGCTCGCGCAAGAAATCGACCACCGGGTTGGACGCGTATTTCTCACGGTAGTTGTAATAAACGATCCACGGCGCATTGGCCCGCGCCAGGTCCACCACCAGCAACGCGCCGAGAACCAACCCCGTCCACTTCGCCCGGGCGCCGGACAACCTCCCGCTCATCACCCCCACCACCGCCGCGACCGACAACCCCAGGAGCAAAAGGTAAAACCCTACCTCCCCCAGGCTGAACCCCGCAATGGCCGTCGCCGAGGCTTCGCCAAATCCGGTCCGCTCGAGATACCCGATCAGGTCCGTGCGCGACGCCGCATAGATCAACCAGCCCAGCAGGCTGGCCCCGAGCGCCGCGCCCATGCCCAGCACCCATCGCCGATCAAACCCGCCGGCCCGCTGCCACCAGTCCCGGACCTGTTCCAATATCGACCCGGACTGGTCGGGGGCCGTCGCCAGCCCGCGCCGCCCCCGGGAGGGCGCGGTTCCGCTCGCTTCAATGACGGCACCCGCCAGGTAGAGGCGGTGCAATGCCGCCAAACCGTAGCCGAACAGGATCACCAGGCTCAGGTGCAGGGGATGCAGGAACTTCACCGGATTGCGAATGGTCGAGAAATACGGCAGCGCATACACCAGCCGGTAGAACGGGGCGTGCCGGCCGAACGCCAGCAGGAGCGACACCAACGCCGCGCCGCTCCAGAACCAGACGCACCGCCTCTCCAGCGCCGAGTAGGGAGCCTCCTGGCTTCGCAACGACTGCGCCAGCGCGAACGCGGCCAGCAGCATCACCAGCACCCCGGCGTATTCGCCCGAACCGGAGTGGCGCAGCAAGCGCACCCGCAACTGCTGCATCGCCTGCGTGCGTGCCCGCTCGTCCGATCCGGCGAGTTCCTGCAGCAGCCCGGGCACCGCCGGGTCCTGGCCGACCGCCCCCCAGTATTGGCCCCCGCCCGGGGTGTCCATGCGGTAGCCGAACAGACCCGGCACGATCAACCGCAGCGTCTCGAGCTTCGGCAGGCTCCACTGCGTGGCCTGGTCCCAGCGTTCCTCGCGCGTTTGCTCATCCTGTTGCATCCCGACCACGCCCTGGATTTGCGTCTGGATCAGCGTGGACAGGGCCTGGGCGGCCAGCAGGCCGGCGAACCCGGCGACCAGGGCGACACGGCCGACGCCCCGGGCGATCCGTCGCGGGGCCGGGCCGGCCTGAGCCCACATCAGGAAGAACGTGAAGGCAGCGACGTAGAGGCTGAAGATGGCGCCCACATCGAACGCCTCCATGACCGCCATGCCGACCGCCATGCCGGCCAGGGCGAGCTTGATCGGGGAGCGGCCTTCGGCGGCGCTGTGGATGGCGGCCAGGGCGAGGAACACCATGGCGGGCGCCAGCGCCACGGAAGGCAGCCCCCAGCAGGCGTAAGAAAAGCTGTCCATGTTCAACGCCGCCGCCAGCGCGCCCAGCACGCAAATCCACGGCCTGAATCCGAGCTGGCGGAACAGCAGCCACGCGCTCAAACCCAAAATCAGCAGCGCAATCGGGACGAAGAATTTGGCGTAGCCGAGAGGGCCGAGAAGAAAGTAAAAGGCAAAAGTAATGTTGGGCAGGACGCTGGGTTCCTCGTTCCCAAGCCAGTTCAGGTCATGCCAGGCGCCGGTGAAGAAGGTCGTAGCGACGTGGGAGTACGCAGTCAGCGCACCGAGCGGGCCGTCATTGGAGAAGAGGACCCGGTCAGGCCGGAAGCTGGCGTTGAAAATCACGACCAACACGGCAGTCAGCAAAGCAAGTGGAACCAAAACCGACAGGTGGCGGTTCGAGCGGGGAGTCGAGCCGGAGACTGAGATTGAGGCCATGGTCAGGGGTGCTTGGTCCGATTTGCGTTGGTCCGTAAAAACCCCACGAGGATAACCCAAAAACCCCGCTGGCCAAGAGATTTAAGCGAGGCGATCGAACCAGGGGCAAAGTCGCGGGGAACCGTTCGATTCACGAACAGGTTTCTGGTGACCATACTTGACCCGGTCCGAACCGCCGTTTAATCATCCGGAAGTAATTACCGTGGGCGATTCAATTGTCATGCCGGCAGAACCGCAGCGTCCCGCGACAATCCGATCACGATCACGCGCTGACTCGAAACACCAGTGTGGGCGTCGGATGATGGTGGCGAGCGGATAAAATGAGCTTCCTTGCCAAATGCGTCGAAGTTGTCCAATACTTCGATCGCAAGGTCCTGTCTGTGGCTCCGCACATCCCATTGGCGGGTCGGACCAGGGACATTCTGGCCAAGCACCAGTTGATTGTCGCCGATGTGGGGGCAGCCGGCGGTGTGGACCCGCGATGGCGGAGTCTAAGCGGCTTCGTTCGGTTTCTTGCCTTTGAACCGAGGTGCGATGAGGCCATTAGCAATCCGGATCTGAAGCGATTCAGCATGGCCCTCGCGGCTCAACAGGGACGGCGGAGGCTCTATGTCACAAAGTTCAGTCAGAGTTCCTCGCTCTTTCCGCTTAATCGCGAGCTGCTGAACGATTTCACCGTGCACGATTGTTACGACCTTGTTCGGACCGAGGAAGTAGCGGTTGACACTTTGGATCATTGCCTTGCCGGCTGGCCTGCGGACCGGCCGGATTTTCTGAAAGTGGATGTGGAGGGCGCCGAGTTGGAGGTCCTGCGCGGCGGCGAGGCGGTCTTGAAGGAATCGGTTCTGGGCGTCAGGACCGAAGTCAGCTTTGCCCCTCGCCATTTGGGAGCTCCGCTGTTTGGGGAGGTTGACGCCTTTTTGCGTCAACGAGGCTATATGCTGCTCGTCCTAAACCGGGAGTTGATGATCCGCGACGGACGGGTCCATTCACCCATCTCCCAACCGCAGTGCGTTTGGGGCGACGCGCTCTATTTCCTGACCTGGCCGGCGTTGTCGGATCGTCTCAGGGCGGCCCCAGTTGAAAACCGCGAATGGGTGGTGGTGAAGTTCGTCGCTACCCTCTGCGCGCACGGCGCCCACGACTATGCGGCCCAGATCATCGCGGCGAGCGGGAAGGCCGATTTGATAGCGGCTCCCGTTCTGCACGGCCTGATGGAAACCGTTCACGGCTCGGTGCGAGGCGCTCGGCGGTATTTCTGGAAGGCGCTAAGTGGTTTTGTATTTTCCTTGATCGTCTGGGTGGTTGCGCTGCCGTCAACCAGGATGCGTGCGATGGCCCGCCCCTACGTGCGGCGGCGGGCCGGGTACGTCCTGCACTATTTGTGGCGAATCAGCGCCCGAACTGGCGCCTGCGACGGGAGCATTAGTGATCTCCAGGTGTAAGCTACGGCAATACGCGAAGAACCTGAACTGGCACCGGATGCAAGCACCAAAATACTCCAAGTCCGTGCAACGGACAATCCTCACCGCGGTTTCAGCCTACACGAGACACTTCCCGATCGGATGGAAGAAGGACCTGCTCCAACGGGCGGCGTTGAGGCTTGCGGGGCTTTCCGAAGTCACCGCGGAGTGCGATCATGGGGGCCGGGTACTCCTGCGGTTTCCCCAGGATCGAGGTATGGAGGACGCCTTCTTCCGTCACTCGCTTGAGACGGGAACCGCTGACCTGATTCACCGTTTGCTCCGCGAGGATGACGTCGCTTTCGATATCGGCGCCAACGTTGGCTGGTTCACCGTTCTCATGGGATTGCAGGTCAGCCGCGGCGCTTGCCACGCCTTCGAACCGACCCCCGATTTCTTCGATCGCTTGTGCTATAACTGTCGGCTCAATGGTTTGAGCGACCGCGTCGTTTTGAACCGGGTGGCTCTGGGGGACAAGGAAGGCCAGGTCCAACTTTACACCTTCGCCAACCTCGGTGGTGGTCACACCTCGACCTCGAAACTCGGGCGGGACGATTATTCGGTTTCCACGGCACCGATGACGACGCTCGACAACTACACCACCCAAGGGAACATCCGGCGTATCGATTTGATCAAATTAGACGTCGAGGGCGCCGAGCTCTCGGTTTTGAAAGGAGCGGAGTCGGTTTTCAGGCTTACCCCTCCGCCCATGTGGATCATCGAGATGAACGTCCAGACCTCACGAAGTTTCGGTTACCTTCCGGAAGACCTCTTGCGGTGGGTGACTCAGCGCTGCCCATGTCGCTTATTCCGCGTCGTCCGAGGTTACGGACGGATGCGCCGGATGAAGTCGGAGACGGATTTCGAACATGCCGACAACGTGTTCTGCCTGCCCGCGGCGCACGAATGGCGATTGGGGTGACGCTGAACTGCGGTCGGCTCCGCTCGATGCGGTGCTGGGCTGCGAGCCGCCGCTACCGGAGCCACCACCTCCAGTCCGACGGGCATTGCGTAGTCGGACGGCGAATTGTCCTCAACTTGCAGTACGTCGGCAAGAACAGGTCGGCGGGAGCTCTCTGGTCGTGAACGACCCGTGGCCACTGCGGCTTAAGACAAGCCACGGTCCGGAGTGCCGGCTACCGGCCCGGCGCGTTGAGACAAATTCGGGCGCGATCGAATCCAGCTTGAATTTTTCAATCCTCCTGCTAGGTTGCAGCCATAAGGATTTGTCGCCATGGATTCTGGCACGCACAGCGCCCGCACCGCCGAAAACGGGCATGCCTTCACTCTCATCGAACTCCTCGTCGTCATCGCGATTATCGCGATCCTGGCCTCCCTTCTGCTGCCCGTTCTTGCCTACGCCAAAGAACAGGCCCGCCGGATCAAATGCCTCAGTAACCTCAAGCAAATCGGCATCGCGTTCCAACTCTACGGAGACGACAACAACGATACCATGCCCGTGCATGACGACTG
>JAGWYX010000132.1 GCA_018969165.1 Verrucomicrobiota bacterium | reverse complement strand
GATTGGTCAACCCAATGTGTCGCGGTAATTCCCTGCTTCAACGAGGTCGCAACCGTCGGGGCGGTCGTGCAAGGCGTTCGGTCACACCTGGCGGCGGTGATCGTGGTGGACGACGGTTCGACCGACACGACGGCGGCGGCGGCGGCGGCGGCCGGAGCCGAAGTGCTGCGACATCCGCGCAACCGCGGCAAAGGCGCCGCGCTGCGGACCGGGTGGCGGCGGGCGCGTGAGCGCGGGTTTGCGTGGGCGCTGAGCCTCGATGGCGACGGCCAGCACGCGCCAGGGGATATCCCAAGATTCTTGGCCCGCGCCGAGCAGTCCGGCACGCCGTTGATCATCGGCGACCGTCTGGGCGCCGCCGCCGCCATGCCGCGCGTCCGCCGTTGGGCCAACCGCTGGCTGACACACCACCTGTCCAACCTGACGGGAATTTCGTACGCCGACTCGCAATGCGGATTCCGCCTGGTGAAACTCCAGTCCTGGGCCGGCGTTTCGTTGACCGCCGAACATTTCGAGATCGAATCGGAGTTATTAGTAGCCTTCGCCGCCGCGGGCCATGCGGTGGAGTTCGTCCCAATCCAGGTCATTTACGGGACTGGCTCGAGCAAAGTCCGTCCGCTGGTGGACACGTGGCGCTGGATGCGTTGGCGGTTTGCCCGTGTTTCCGGGCCTGCAGCACGATGCGCGCCCCCCAATACAACCACACCCGCGCTTCCGTGAGACCAGCCGCTCGCGCCGCCGCATGCCATTCGCCGATCCGGAATCCGCGCCGGACCGAGATCAGGGCGTCGGCGCACGTCGGGCTGTGGGCGCAGAGGAAGCGGCCCAGCAGCCAGACCAGGACGTAGAGGCCCCCGTTGCGGTGGAGATCGCAAAGCAGGACCGCGTCCCGCGTGACGCGCCAGGCCTCACGCAGGTGGGCGACCAGGGCCTCCGTCGCCAGGTGATGCGTCATCTGGGAGGCGATCACCAGATCGAAACTCCCGTTTTCGAAGGGCAACGCCAGGGCCGATCCGCTGACCGCGCGCGGTGCCGCCCCAAGTTCCAGGGCGTAGCGGTTGAGGTCCAGGTTGGTGAATCGCCAGCGCCAGCCGCGCTGCCCTGCCCAGGCGGTCAGTCGTTGCCCCAGCCGGGCCGTCCCCGCGCCCAGGTCCAGGATTTCCAGTCGCTCGCAACGCGCCGGCCCCAGCCATCTGGGCAGGGTGACGCGGAACGGATCGCTGTGGCGAAAGACCGCGTTGAGCCGGTCCAGGTCGCGGAAGGCCAGCAGGGTCTCAGACTGACGCCGGGCGAGTTGGTCGAAATTTTCTGCTTGCGCGGACCGCTGGCGCAAAAACATGCTGCCGCAATAAAGCAAACATGTCCGCAACTCAAGCCCGCATCGGTCTCCGCTCTCGCCACCGGCTGGTCCGGCTGGCGGTGTTTCTGGGCGTCGCCCTATTCCTGGGCTGGTTTTATGGCTGGGCCTCGCCGTGGTGTTATCCGCGCCAGGGGCGGGCGGGCTTCGGCTACGGCCTGCTGCATGGGGCGCTGATGCCGATGGCCTTGCCGAGCCTGGTCATGGGTCGCGACGTGGAAATCTATGCCCCGACCAATTCCGGCCGATCCTACAAACTGGGCTACATCGTCGGCATCAACTGCTGCGGGCTGATATTCTTTGGCTCGGCGTTCTGGCGTCCCCACCGAAGTACGTGCCAACGGCCACCGCGCGAAGCGCCTCGCTAACGAGGCGCCTCTCACTTCGGACTCCGTTCAGCGCCGAGAACTCTCGAAAACCTCCAACGTCAGAACGGTCTGAGGCTGCGCCTGGTTAGTCCTCACTGAAACCACGGCCGAAATATCTCGATCACGTCCACCCGGCCGCCGGGCCAGTAACGGTTCGCCGGCAGATCAAAGGTCCGCCTTGCGCGGTCGAAGCTCAGCGTGACCGGCCGGTCCGGATCATTCGGATCGTAGACCTGGAAGGAGAAGCCCGTCTCGGTTCGCTGCGCGGCGAACAGGCCCACGCCGTGATTGATCGTCAGGCTGGGAAACCGGACGAGGTGAACGATGGCCAAGCCGGTCCGCGGCAATTCGCCGGCCAGCCGGGCGGCGGTGCGGGCTTGATGCCCCCGCGCGATGGGGAACACCATCCGCCAATGGCTGCGCAAGACATAGGATCGCCAAGCCCCGCCGCAGCTTGCCTTCAACAAGAACTCCCAGGCCCGGCTGAACCGCCGCAACCCGTCGTAGCCGGGAATGACCACCCGCGCCGAAGCATCCGCCGGCGTCCGCGGGCTGCGCGCCAGCACGGCGCGGATCAAGCCCCGGTAAGTCCGCTCGTCGGCCGCCGGCCGGGAGTCGTCGAACCGCGCGTGATAGAAGAACTGGCGCGCGGCACGCACCAGCACGAAGCAACGATGCGCGTAAGCCGGTTCCGGCGTGCGGCGGGTCGTGATGGTCTTGCCGGCGAACGGGTCAAACCGGTATTCCCAAATCAACTCGTTGGCAAACGCAAACGTGTCCCGGTCGAACTCGAAGCGGTCCACGCCCGAGTGACCCGGGTCCGCCGCACGAACCGGCCGCGCCGTCGGGATTCCCGCAGTGGTGCCCGTGAGTTCCTGTGCCCCCTGGCCGCAAGCGAGCTGGGCCGGTTGACTGCGGCGGCTGCGACAGGGTTTGAGGTTCATCGGCGATCGGCCTCGAATCAGATGGCGCTTGCGGAAGACGTTAGGCCCGGATTACCAAGTTGACAATGCTTTACGAACGCTGGTGCCGCCTGGCCCGGGAACGAGCCGCCGAGCTGGCCCTGCGCGACCTGCCGTCGGGCCGGGAATGGACCTTCGCCGAATTGCACGCCGCCGGGGAACGCTACGCGTGTCCCGACGGTCCGGCGGTCTATCCCCAGGATCATGCGCCCGAATTCCTCCTGGCCATCCTGGCCGCCTGGCGGTTGGAAAAGATTTCCTGCCCGCTCGAGCCTGGCCGACCACCGCCCCCAATCGCCGGGCTCCCGGCGGAGTGCGTCCACGTGAAAATCACTTCGGCGACCACCCGCGCGCCGCGCCTGGTGGCGTTCACTGCCGAGCAACTGGCCGCCGATGCCGCGAATATCACCGCCACGATGGGGCTGCGCCCGGATTGGCCGAACCTGGGCGTGCTTTCGCTGGCGCACTCGTACGGGTTCTCGAACCTGGTGCTGCCGCTGCTGCTGCACGGCATCCCGCTGGCCCTGGCCAACGCGACCCTGCCGGAGGCCCTCCGCCATTTTGCCGCCCAGGGTTCAGCCTGGACCCTGCCGGCGGTACCCGCTTTGTGGCGAACCTGGCAGGAGGCCGACGCCATGCCGGCGCAGGTGCGCTTGGCGATTTCCGCCGGCGCCGCGCTGCCGGTCGAGTTGGAACACGCGGTGTTCGACGCCCGCGGCCTCAAGATTCACAATTTCTACGGCGCCACCGAATGCGGCGGGATCGCGTTCGACGCCACGGCGAGTCCTCGCCCGGACGCGGCTCTGGCCGGCTCGCCGCTGCAAAACGTTGAGCTTTCTCAAGCCGAGGACGGCTGCCTGGCTGTCCGGAGCCCGGCCGTGGGCCAGAGCTATTGGCCGGAGCCGGACCCGCGGTTGGCGAACGGTTGCTTCCGCACCAGCGACCTGGTCGAGCTGCGCGACGGAACGGTTTACCTGCGCGGGCGCGCCAGTGATTTGATCAACGTGGCGGGCCGCAAGGTCTCGCCGGAAAGCATCGAGCAGGTCTTGCGCACGCACCCGGCCATCGAGGAATGCCTGGTCCTCGGCCTGGCCAGCAGCGTCACCGAACGTGCCGACCTCATCGCGGCCATCGTCGCCTTGCGCCACTCCGCCACCACCGCTGAACTGAGACACTTTCTCCTGGACCGGCTGCCGACGTGGCAAGTCCCGCGCGAGTGGTGGTTCGTGGATTCGCTTTCCGCGAACGCGCGCGGCAAACTCTCCCGCGCCGAATGGCGCCAACGTTTCGCGGAACTGCGCAGAAAGCCGGGGTGACCGCTCGTGGACCAGCATGGGTCGGCTCCGCCGCTTTGCCGACGGCGGACAGGGAATTGCCGGAAGACCGGCGCAGTCCAACCCCCCGGCCAAGGCTCCCGACCTCGATGCCCCACCAGACCAGGCGCCAGCTACGCCTGGCTCGCTCCGCTCAGGGTCACCTCGCCCTGCAGCAACGCGCGGTCGCCCACGAACGCGGTGACGGTGACCTGGACCAGGTTCGCCATCCGTCCCGCCACGATCGCTTCGAGTCGAATCACCTCGCCCGGCCTGGCGCTGCCGGCAATCCGCACGCCGCGCACGGCGGTGAGTTTCAAACCCGGCAACGGCCCAATCGCCGAATCGGTTTGCGCCACCACCCCCGCCAACTGGGCCGCCGCTTCGACCAACAACACCCCCGGAAAGAGCGGGTCCCCGGGGAAATGCCCGCGCAGAAACAATTCGTCGCCGCGCACGCGATACTCACCGGCGCCACTGCGGCCCGGCACCAACCGGGTCAACCGGTCCAGAAAACGGAACTCCGCGCCGTGCGGCAAGTGACGCAGCGCGGCTTCGAGGGCAGCATCGTCGGGCCTCATTTACCGAGGGGCTCCGTGATTTTATAAGCTGGCTCAGGCTGCCACCGAAACAAAGAATCGTCCAGTGGCTCGTTCCAGACTGCGTTGGTGAAATCATTTCGCAACCGTGAGCCGTCCGCAAACCGCAGCTCGGTCGAGAGCAAGGAGAAGTCGTTGGTCGCCAGCTCGAGGTGGAGTTCGGTCATCAGGCGCCGGGCCCAGGCGCTGACGGGCGTCAGCGTGAGTTGCCAGGCGCCGTTGGCTTGCGCCAATCCCAGCAGCCGGAACCGCGACTGGAACTGGGCCCGATTCCGGGGAAAACCGGCTTCGAGCAGCTCGAGCGCCTCGCGCCATTGGCCGGCTGCGGCGCCAGTCATGGGATAGCGTTCGGCCCGCTTCAATCGCGGGTAGATCACCCACAGTTGGTCGGGCTCCCGCAAGGCGATGGTCTGAACCGGCCGCCCCAGTTCCCAGCGAAACCGATTCGGCGGCGCGAACCAGACCCGGCCGGTGGCCACCAGCGGCTGCGTCAATGTCTCGAGTCGCCGCGTCTGCGTGAAGTCCGCTTGCCACGTGCGCAAATGGGTCTGCGCCGCCAGCCAGGCATCAAGCACGGAGTTGGTATCCGCCCCCTGAGCGCCCAGCAGCCCGCCGGCAACGCCCACGATCCCTAGGAGCCGCGCGACCACCCCTCCGGGAAACCGCCCCTCGCGCCCGCGCATGAATGGGGACCAGGAACCGGAATTGGCGTAGGCCGGCGTGCCAGCGTCTGGGAGTGCAGCGGTCCTCCGCCGCTTTGCCAGGGACCCAACTCCACCGCCAAGCGGCGGGCTGGCGCACTCCCAAACCTGGCTGTCATTCCATCGCTTCATGGGGCGGGCGGAACAGCGGGCGGCCAGATGGGCACGAAGTGATACCATTGCGTGGCATGCTGTCGGATGACCGGCTCGAAGGCACGCAAGATTTCTTGGGTCAGTCGAATGCGCCGCGCCCGGTTGCCGAGCGCCGCCCGGTCATACGGCACTTCGGGCAGGACGTGCGCGGAATAACCGGCCGGTCGCCGCACCACATAAACCGGCACGACGGCGCAGCCGGTGGCGCGCGCCAACTCGGCCGCGGCAATCGACCCCAGGAACGGCCGGCCGAACAGCTCGACCGTCACCGCCGTCGGCGGCGCCGGTCGGTCCACCAGCAATGCCACCGTGGCACCAGCCTGGAGCCGCTTGATGATCTCGACAAAGGCAAAGGCATCCTCACCGACCACGAGGGTTTCCACGCCCCAGCGGGCGCGCGAGTTCAAGCGAAGCGCGGTCAGGCGCCGTTCGGGTTCGGCCTGGGTCAAGGCCAGCAAATTGACCCCACGCTGGGCCAGGAGCAGGCCGCCAATCTCCCAGTTCCCCAGGTGCGGCGTTACCAGCAGCACCCCTCGGCCGCGTGCCTGCGCCGCCGTGAAAATCTCCCAGCCACTCCAATCCGCCGGTTGCCGTTCAACGGCCCGCCCGCTCTCGTAGCGCCAGAGGTCGCCCACTTTGCGCGCGAATTCCGCGAACAACTGGCGGGTGGCGCGCTCCGCGGCCTGGCGCTCCCCGTTCAGGACCGGCAGGAGATTCCGCACCACCACCTCGCGCCGGCGCGGTTGTAAGGCGCAGTAACCGGCCGCCGCCCAGCACCCGAGAGCCACGCTCAATTTCACCGGTAGAAAGCGCCCGACAAACAAACCAAGCGACCAGATTTCCGCGCGATAGAACCAGGACGGCCTGGTGGCGGCCGGATGCTCCGTCGCGGGCGCCGGGCTTGAACCCGCCCGGGTCCCCCGCAACCAGTGCCACCACACCGGCAGTACGTAAACCGACAGCAGCATGTTCCCACCCACACCCACCGCGCACACCTCGCCCAGGCTGGCCATGCCGCCATAATTGGACCCCGCCAGCGAGCCAAACCCGGCCACCGCCGTCCCGCCACACAACAACAAGGCGCGGCCCACCGAGCGATGCGCCGCCCGGAGGTCGCCGCCGTGCCGGCGGAGCGCCAGTTGCATGAAGATGCTGTAATCCACCCCGGTGCCGAGCATCAGCGGCAGCGCCATCAAGTTCAGCAGGTTCCACGACCACCCCATCAGTCGCATCACCACCAACAGGCCAACCGCACTGCACCCCAACACGGCCAGGCTCAGCAGGATTTCGCCCGCGCGCCGGAACGCCAGCCCAAGCGAGCCCAGCACCAGGACTGCCATTGACCCCATCACCCACCCGAACCGGCTCTGGACCCGCGCCAGGACCGCGTCACCCAACAGATCCCATCCCGACAGCAAACACCCCTGGCGCGCCAGCTCCTCCGACCAATGCATCTGTTGCCCCTGCGCCCCCTGACTCTGGGCGGGGGCGAAAACGTAACCGACCACGACCCAACCCGACGCAGACCGCGCCACGAACCGGTCAAGAATCCACCGACTCAGCGCGTTGGTCGGCCAGAAAGTCCGGTCGGCGGCCGCGGCGCGCTGCCAGACCTCCAGCAGCCGATCGGTCAATTCGAGGGCTTTGGGGCGGAAACCCGCCCCCAATGCCGCCGCGCGCAGCGACTCGCGACCGGCCGCCAGTTGCCGCGCCGTCGCGCGATTGGTCGCCTGGTAATCCGGTCGCGGCCAGAACGCCGCCGGCAGGGCGTAGCTACCAATCCAGCCGTTGGCGACCGCGCGGTCCAGGAGATGGCGCGCCGCCGCCAGTCGATCGGCCACTTCCATCTCGGTGCGGCCGCTCAGGACCAGCCACCACGGTTCCCGGCCTTGCGCCAGCGCCGACCTGATTTCTCCAAGGGCAACCTCGGCCGGGCTATGGCGTGGCCGCAGCACACCCGCCGAGTGGTCCAGTCCAGGCAAACCAAAATACCAAACACCGCCACCGATCAGCGGCAGCAGCAGGCTCAGCGCGCCGACCAACTTCACCCGGCCCGCCGGCCATTCGGCCGCGGGAGACGGCACGCCCACCGCGGCTGGACCGGGCGGCCAGGCGCCGGCGGCCATCTGCCGGAGGCGCCTGGGCATCCGATCGCCAAACAGGGGCGGCAGGAAAACAAACAGCATCACCAGCGCCGATAACCCGACCCCGAGTGCCACCAACGAGCCAAGTTGCCCCAACCCCGGCAGCCCGCCCAGGTTCAGCACCAGAAACGCGCTGACCGTCGTCGCGGCCGCCCAGAAAATGCTGGGACCGATGGCGCGGCGGATTTCCGGGATGATGGCGTCGGGCGAAGCCAGCGCTTCCTGGTAATGCACGACGCCGTAATCCACGGCCAGGCCAAGCAAGATTCCCGCAAAACCCAGGCTCACCACGTCGATCGTGCCAAACACCAGGCCGCCCAGGGCGAGCGTTCCCGCCAGGATGGCTCCCAATAACAGCAATAACCACAACATCGGCGTCCAGCGCCGGTGCGCACACCAGAACAAACCCGCGATGATCGCCGCGGTGAACAGGACCGATCCGGTCATGTCGCGCCGCATCCCGGCGGCGATTTCCGCGACGTAGGCCGGCCGGCCCGTG
>JAGWYX010001064.1 GCA_018969165.1 Verrucomicrobiota bacterium | reverse complement strand
GGGCAGTCGAGTATCGCCGAGGATACACTCCTACCCGCACGCCTAGCCCCAGGGCAAATTGGCCGCTGGCAAACTGTATTCTATCCCAGGGTCTGGTCAGTATGCCTTGGCGCCAGGCCATGAACCTCCGGGAGGACCGACTTCCACGTCGGCCCCGAGCGTTTTGGGCGCGGGTGGAACCACGCCCTCCACAGGCGGCGCGGTCGGAGACCGTCGCCCTACCTTCCGGTTCATGGGAAACCTCCTGATGCGGTTGCGCATGCATCGGGACCATGAACTGCCCGGCCCCTGTAGCAGCCGACGTCAGTCGGCTTCATTCCTCCGGTGGTCAGATGGAGCGGACTGACGTCCGCTGCTACTCGGTTCATAGGAAGCGCCGGTTCAGGTTTCCAAGCGATACCCCACCCCGTGCACGGTCTTGATCCAGCGCGGCGCGTCGGGGTCGGGCTCGAGCTTGGCGCGCAGGCTGGCGACGTGGTTGTCCACGGTCCGCGTGGTCGGGAACGCGGTGTAGCCCCAGACAACATCGAGGAACCGCTCGCGCGTGACCGGTTCGCCCGCAGCGTCGGCCAGCAATTGCAGCATGGCAAATTCCTTGGCGGTCAGGTGAACCGCTCGCCTGCCGCGGGTCGCGGTTTGCTTGCTGAAATCGATCCGCGTGTCGCCCAGTGCTAACACCGTCTGGCGCCGCGTTTGGTGGCTCACCCGGCGCAGCAAGGCCCGGACCCGGGCCAGGAGTTCGTCGGTGCTGAACGGTTTGACCAGGTAATCGTCGGCGCCGGCATCGAGCCCGGTGACGCGGTCCTCGACCTGGCCCTTGGCGGTGAGCATCAGCACGGGGACGGTGTGGCCGAGGCGGCGCAGTTCCGAGCACACGGCGAAACCGTCAAGACGCGGCAGCATGATGTCGAGCAGGACCAAGTCCGGCTTTTCCTCGAGGGCCGAGGCGAGGCCGGTCTCGCCGTCGGCGGCGACCAGGACGCGGTGGCCTTCGGCTTCGAGGGCGTCCTTGAGCGCGGTGCGCATCGGGCGCTCGTCTTCGATGATCAGCAGGCGCGGCATGTCAGGAAGACGATTCGGGCCACGGATTGAACACAGAAGGAACACGGAACAGGGATTGCACGTCGCATCCCGGTCTGCCATATCCCGGCTTTCATTCTCTCCGTGTTTAATCGGTGTTTCATCCGTGGCCTCCATCAGACTGAGGCTTCGTGCTTAAGCCGGATTTGACGGCCGGGGCTCCGGCTTTAACTGGCAGCTCGATCGTAAAGCGGCTGCCCTGGCCGACGGCGCTCTCGACCCGCACCCGTCCGCCATGCGCTTCGACGATATGTTTGACCAGGCTCAGTCCGATGCCGACGCCCGGGGTGGTGCGGCGCAGCTCGGACCCGCGCCGGTAAAAGCGCTCGAAAATCTTCTCGTGCTCGGACGCCGGGATGCCCTCGCCGTGGTCCTGAACGAACAAGGCAATGGCAGATTTTAGATTTGAGATTTCAGATTTCGGATTGCCTTCCAACGTCTCGTCCCCGGCGTTGGACGTTTGCCGTTTCGCGGTGGACTCCGGCCTTTGGGCCTTGGCCTTT
>JAGWYX010000131.1 GCA_018969165.1 Verrucomicrobiota bacterium | reverse complement strand
CTTCCTCGATCCGGCCCTGCCCGTCCAGCCCTGGATGGGGCCGGGTCACGCGACAGTCGCATTTCAGTTGGTTACCGCTCCGCGGTGCGGCCCACCTGCCTGCTATGGCTCGAGGCGGACCCAGGGCGGCAGAATCGAATTGGGTCCGGCGACTCGGAGCCAGGTCACGGTGTACGCCAGCGCCCACCGCTGCGCGCTGGTCTGCGCCAGCGTCGGGTCCGCAAGTGTGGACGAGCAGGCCCAACGCGGGAGGAGCCGGCGGTAGATTCCCAAGGCGCGCGCCGGGGTTGGCTTGGTGGCACCCAGCGCGACGAACGCCAGGTCCATCCCCCAGGCCAGCGGGTCGATGACGGGCAGGCGGAGCAGCGGGTGCGCCGGCACGGTCTTGCGCCAGACACGCAAATCGTGGCGGAGCAGGTTATGGCCGATAACACAGTGCGCGGCGTGGGTGAGCCGGGACAGGGCGTCGAGGTCGGTCACCAGTTGGGAGACGCCTTACCACAAACCTTCGAGCTGTCGCCGCTGCTGCTTGGTCGGACGACCGAACCCTTTCGGGAACCGGACCCGGGCCTGGATCGCCGCCTCCCGGGCGCGGGCGTATTCCTCGGGCGGCGTTTGGTCCTCGAGGAACTGGGGCAGCAACTTTGCCCCCACGCGACGTTCCGTCAGCCCGACCACCTTCACCGTGCGATGGACGTGACCGGTCCGGGCGGCGACGACTTCGCCGACGTGGATTTCGCGGGAAGGCTTCACGCGCAAGCCATCCACCCGGACATGACCCGCCTGGCAGGCGGCGATGGCCAGCGATCGGCTCTTGTAAAGCCGGACCGCCCAAAGCCATTTGTCGATCCGCACGCGCTCGGAAGCGTCCATTGAGTTCAACTGCCTTGACGGCCGCCGAGTCGAGCGGACTCTATCCCGGTGGTGGGACCGCGGCGGCTCGGTAGAAGCGCGCGGGAGAATCCGTGGCGCCCGAATCCTCAAACTGGGCCGAGCCATTCGTGAGGACCAGGTTCGGCAATGCCACCCAGCTCAGCAAGTCGGCCGAGACTTCAATGAAACAGACCTGGCCCGCCAGTCCCGTCACGGTGACCTGCGCCGCTCCGCTCGACAGTAATTGAACCGGGCCCAGGACCGGCGGCGCCACCAGCAGCGTGCCTGATTGCAGGATCACCCCGCTCGGCCCGGCCGCCAGAAACGAGTTCCGACCGAAAGTGACGCACACCAGCGGCGACGCGGTGCCCGACACGCGGTTGGTCCACGAACTGCCGTCGGGCGAGGTCAGGACCGTGCCCGAATCACCGACCGCGACAAACTCACCGCCTCCATAAGCGATGCCGGTCAGCGCGGCAGCCGTGCCTGATTCCCGATTGGTCCAGGTGACGCCGTCGCTGGAGGTCAGGATCGCGCCTGACCCGCCCACGGCCACGAACTGGCTGGCGCCATAAGCAATCGCGTCCAGCGCGTTGCTGGTTCCCGAACTGCCAACCGTCCAGGTGACGCCATCGGGCGAAGTCCAGACCGACCCCGGATCGGCCACGACCACGAATTGGCCGCGGCCGTAGGCGACACCGCGGGCGGTCCCGTTGGTGAACCCGGGCTTCTGGAGGGTCCACATGGCGCCGTCGGCCGAGGTCAGGATCGTCGCGCGCTCGCCCACCGCCACGAATTGGTTGCCGCCATAGGTGATCGCCGTGAGCGCGTTCGTCGCACCCGAAACGCGGTTGCTCCAGGTGACGCCATCCGGCGAAGTCACAATCGCGCCGGCATCGCCCACGGCCACGAACCGGTTGGCGGCCCAAACCACCGACGCCAGCGATTCGCCAGCCGCCGCCAAAACGCGATTGGTCCAAGTGACCCCGTCAAGCGAGGTAACGATGGCGGCGTCTTCGCCCACGACGACGAAGCTGTTATTGCCGAACGCAGCGCCGGCAAGGCCGCTGGTGGTGGCGGGTCCATGACCGGTCCACGTCACGCCCTCCGGCGAAGTGGCAAGGCCCCCGTGATCGCCGACGGCGACGAACCGGTTGGCGCCAAACCCGACGGCGTTGAAGGATGCGCCCGGTTGATTGGTCCAGGTGATGCCGTCCGCCGAGGTCAGGGTTGCGGCCGCGACCGGCGGCGCCCCAAGGCTCGGCGTCCCCACGACCACGTAATGGCCGTCCGCGTAAGCCGCCCCGGCAAGGTTCATCGACGCGACCCCGGAATCGCGCCGGGTCCAAGTGACACCATCGGGCGAAGTCAGCACCACCCCGCCCGCGCCGACCGCCACGAATTGGTTGTTCGCATAAAGCACGGCCATGAGATCGGTGGTGATGCTCGAGGTTTGTTTGCTCCATAACGCACCATCCGGCGAGGTGAGGATCACGCCCGCCGTCCCCACCACCACGAACTGGTTGGTGCCGAAGGCAACGCCGTTAAAGGTGCTGGGGGTGACCGCCACGCGGCTGGTCCAGGCGATGCTCGTGGGTGTAATCACCGCCGTGCCGTTGCCACCCACCGCTACGAACTGACCATTGCCAAAGGCAATCGCGGTCAGGTCCGCGGCGATCCCCGAGTTGAACCCGCTCCAGATGTTGCCGTCGGGCGAGATCAGCAGCATACCCGCGGAGCCCACGGCGATGAATTGGTTGTTCCCGTAAGCGATCCCGTAAAGGCCATTGGTGACTCCCGTGACGCAATTGGTCCACGCGCTGCCATCCGACGATGTAAGCACCGTGCCGGCCGCGCCCACGACCACCAACCGGTTGGTTGCGTAGGCGACACCGTATAGGGCATTGCCGGTCGGCAACGGATTCCGCAACGTCCATTGGTCGAGCGGATCGGCTGCCACGCGGACCGCGACCACGCACAGTACCAAAGCCCTCAACCCACCTCGAAACAGCCAACGCCCATTGGCTCGACTCCCGGCTCGACTCCCGTTCGGTGGAAGCGCGCGCGGGCCGATGCTCACCGCGGCGTGGCTCAGGCCAAGCGCGGCGCGCCGACGCGAAGCTGCCGGACCGGTGATTGACTCGAGTTGCACCCGAGCGCAGGTGCGCGCTCCCGCCCCGCTTTCCTCCAGAGGACTTTTCATAGCGCCGGTCATGCAAGACCGGCGTGCACGGACCGTCAAGGTTTTTAATCAGCAGGTTTTTAATCAACAGTCCCCGCCGGCGGTCGGAAATCTCGCTGCCCGCGGGCATGCCGTACGCGGAATCCAGTGAGCCCTCTGCCGCGCGTGATCAACACTGACACCCCAGCAAACCGTCGCCTCAGACCTCATGTCACCTTTGCCGTGCACCTGCGATTCGACTTCTCCTTTGTTCGTTCCCTCCGCGCGCCTCTACTATGCCGTGCTCGATCTCCTCGAAACATCACGTTCCCCGCTTAGAGCCTGTGCCAGGCACGCGGCCAACCTTCCCGCATCTCAGCAGAAGCGAGGTTCGAAAGAAACTGTGTCACCGCCTCGACGGACTGATCTTTAGGCCACGTCGTAGCCAAGGTGGCAAATCGGTCAAGCACCTCATCGGCTGCGACATGATCGTCACCAAACCAGAGCAGCCGGAACAGAGGATTGGAAGCGAATACAACTTGGTCAGCCGGAACGTCGGACAGGATTAACACCTGCCTCAGGTCATTCACGGCGCTTGCCTTGGCTCCGGTGACCAATTGTTTCAAGCCACGCCCGACCAAAGCTGATGCGACGGATGCCTTGGGCGCATCCGTCATTTCTATCACAGCCGTGTCATCGGCAATCGCTCCTACAGCATCACCCAACTCTCCTCTGCAGTAACCGCGCCCGAACAGGGCGTCACAAAATAAGAAAGCAGCAAAAATGTTGTTTTAATCTCGAGTTCGCAGGATCGGCTCCGTTTCGTTGCAGTTGCCCTTCCTTTCCCGGCCGGCTCCGGCTATCCTCCCCGCCCATGCACCGGTTTCCGCTCCTTCTCCTGGTCCTGCTGGCAGGCTGCGCCGCACCCGGACCCAACCCATCGGCCCCGATGAATAACGGCGATGCCCAATTCCACCAACTCGCCGACGCCTACCTCGACGGCTACCTGGCCTGGCGCCCCCAGCTCGGCACCGGCCTCGGCCTCCACCAATACGACGGCAAAATCACCGATTACAGCCACGCCTCACTCGACGCCGAACTGGCACGGCTCAAGTCCTTTGATCGCCAACTCGCCGCGCTGGACCCGCGGACGCTGAGCCGGCCGGCGTTTTACGATTACCGCCTCCTGCAAAACAGTATCCGGCGCGAAATTTTCGGGTTCGAACAAATGCAGAGTTACACCCGCAACCCGATGACCTACGCCGGCGCAATCGACGTCAGCATTTACATCAAACGCAACTTCGCCCCGCTCGAGGACCGCGTGCGCAGCGTCATCGCCATCCTCGGGCAGGCCCCGAACATCATGGCCGCGGCGCGCGCCAACCTGGTCGAGTCCCTGCCCCGACCGCAGATCGAGACGGCCATCGACGTCGCCACCGGCGCGGCCGACTTCCTCGCCCATGACGTCGTCAAAGGTTTGAAGGATTTGCAGGACGCTACGCTCCGGACCCGGTTCGACACCGCCAATCGCCGCGCCATCGCCGAGCTGCGCGAGTTCGTCACCTGGCTCAAACAGGAGAAGTTACCCAAGGCCAACGAGGACTACGCCCTGGGCCGCGACCAGTACGCCCAGCTCCTGCGCTACGGCGAGATGCTCACGCTGACGCCCGAGCAGCTCCTGGCCATCGGCCGGCGCGAACTGGCGCACGAACAACACGTCTTCGCCGCCACCGCCAAACTCCTCGACCCGGCCCGGCCCGCGATCGAGGTGTTCAAAGCCATCCAGCAGGACCACCCGACCGAACAGGGGCTGATTCCCGACACGCGCAAAGACTTGGAGGCCATCCGCCAGTTCGTCATCGATCATCGGATCGTCACGCTGCCGTCCAACGTGCGCGCCCGGATCGAGGAAACGCCGCAGTTCATGCGCGCCACCAGCTTCGCTTCGATGGACACACCCGGCCCGTTCGAGACCAAGGCGACCGAAGCCTATTACTACGTCACGCCGGTCGAGCCGGACTGGCCGCCGCAACAAAAGGAACAGTGGCTGACCGCGTTCAATTATTACACCACCGACATCGTGTCGATCCACGAGGCGTATCCCGGTCATTACGTTCAATTCCTCTGCCTGAACGCCTCGCCCGCCACGCGCCTGGAGAAAATCTTCACCAGCTACGCCTTCGTCGAAGGCTGGGCGCATTATTGCGAGCAAATGATGGTCGACCAAGGCTTCGGCGCCAGCGCTTCCCCGACGCCGACGCGCGACGAGCGGCTGCGGGCGGCGAAATACCGGCTCGCGCAATCCGACGAGGCCCTGCTCCGCCTCTGCCGCTTGTGCGTCTCGATCCAAATGCACTGCCAGGGAATGACCGTCGCGCAGGCCACCCGGTTCTTCCAGGACAACTGTTATTACCAGGAAAAACCGGCGCACGCCGAGGCCATGCGGGGCACGTTCGACCCCGAGTACCTCTATTACACCGTCGGCAAGCTGGAGATCCTAAAGCTCCGCGCCGATTACCAGCGACAGGAGGGAGCGGCGTTTTCCCTGGAAAAATTCCACGACGAGTTTCTCCGCCACGGCGCACCGCCGGTCCGGCTCCTGCGCGAGTGCCTGCTGCAGGATCCGCACCTGTGGCCCCAGACCCTCAGTGATTGATCGGCCAGGTCTCCGGGTGCGGCTGGTTGTCGTTATTCCAGCGGCTCCGGGCCCGGTCGCTCTTCTCCAGCCACACCGCCTGTTTGGCGAATTCAACGTGGCCATCGCAAAACACCGCGTTGGCCCCCTGGTCATGCCGCGGCACAATCTGCATTTCCGCCAGCAGGTTCGTCGGCGCGTAATCGTCCATGTCGTTGTCCCCGCCGCCGCTGCCAAACTGCTTGGCGTCGGCGATGGCAATCATGTCGCTCGGCACCTTCACTTGCGCCTCCGTGACGTAGGCAAACTGGCTGGACATGCTCCCCCCGTCCAATCCCAGGCTCGGCCGGGTCGTCCCGTAGCGCCCGCTCCCAGCCATGTTGTACCCGTAATTGGGATTCGGCACGGTCTGGTGCGGGTTATTGGTCCATTTGGGGGCCGTCTTGTTCGCCGGGCACCAGAACACATCGCGCGCGTTGGCGACAAACGGCAGCAGGTCGCCATCCCAGTACGTGAAGCCCCCTGGCCCCCGGCTCAGCATCGGGCCGGTCAACCACGCCGGGTATTTCTGATATTCACCAGTGTACAGATTCAGCGCAATGCCAAGCTGGTGCAGGTTGCTTTTGCAGACGGCGGCCTGGCCTGCCGCCTTGGCCTGGGACATGGCGGGGAGCAACAGCGCGGCCAGGATGGCGATGATGGCGATCACCACCAGCAGCTCGATCAGGGTGAAAGCCGACGGTGCCTGGGACCTGGATTGGGTGGGCATGGACGGTCGCTTACCAGGAAAGCCGGGTCCTGGCAAGTGGGTGTTTGACCGCACACCCGCCGCAACAGGATAGTTCCGCTTGAAAACTTTCGGGAACCGACGTAGGTTGCGCCCAGGTAAGATGAACAGGCACAGTCAAGCCAGAGGCGCGAGGACTGGCCGGCACAGTCGATGGCCACGTGTCAGGTGGACGGCTTTCCTGTGCTCACTTCTGCTGGCCGGCATGGCCTCGGCGCAACCCCCGCAGGCCGCCCCCGCCTCACCCAAGGTCCCACCCCAAGCTCCCCCAGCCAGCCCATCGGTCTCCCCACAGATCGCCGAACTGGTCCGGATGACCGACTCCGGCGTGGACCCGGCAGTGGTCAAGGCGTATGTGGAGAATTCGACGACGGTGGATCGGCCGACTGCCGATGAGATCATTTACCTGCGCGATCATGGCGTGTCGCCGGAAGTCACCGCCACCCTGATCCGGCGAGCGGGGGAGTTGCACAATCTGGCCGCGCGCGCCAGCCAGGAAACCAGCGCCCAAGGCGCCCAACAGGCCTCCTCGGCCGCAGGTGCCGCCGCGGCGCCAGCCAGTCCATCCTACGTGCAGCCGGCACCCATTTACGCGCCGGCCTACTCCAGCTATCCTGTGTCTGACTATTACTCGAGCCCGCCAGCGTACACTTATCCGAATTACTATCCCTACTCTTATCCCTATTCTTATCCCTATTCTTATCCCTATTCCTATTGGTGGTGGAATGGGGGGTGGCCGGGGGCCTTCTGGGGTTACCCCTTTGGGTTTGGTGGCTTCGGCGGCTACGGCTTTCGCCATCACGACTTTGACCGCGGGTACGGTCGCGGTTTTTACCACGGCGGTGGCCAATGGAACCGCTGGATCGGCGGTTACACCCGTCCCGGCGGGTTTGGCGGCGGGTACCGCGGTGGCTACGGGGGAGGATTCCGCGGCGGTTTTGGAGGTGGTGCCCGGGGCGGGGGCTTCGGCCACGGCGGCGGCTTTGGGCATGGAGGCGGTGGCGGCATGCACCGCTAAACCGGCCGGACGAATGTCTGAACCTGCAAAAACATGAAGAACCTGACTGTACCCGCAAGGTCTGCGTGGCTACTCCTGGCGGCTTTGGCCTCTGCCCTGCTGCTCTCGGCCTGCCAAAGCAACCAACAGAACACCGACAAAACCAAGGAGCACCCTACCCAGGAGCATCCGCATTGACCCAGGCCACCGGCGATAAGCCCGGTAGAGCGGCTCTGCCGCGCCGCCGGGCCAGGCCGCAATTCGCCCCTGCTGCACGAACTGCGACCAGGAGCCGGATTGGGCTGGAGTCGGCGCGACAGGGTCTTGGAGTGCGGCGGTCCTCCGCAGGTTTGCCTGGCGAGGCGCCCCTCAGACCGCTAGCCATCTCCGGTCCCGAGAGGGGGCACTTCTTCTTCGGACGCCAGGTCACTGCCGAAAGAACATGGATGCGGTCCAAACCAAGTGGCCTTTTGGCCTGTCCCGGGCCCTAACCTCAACGCCTCGACGGCGCGCGCGTTTGCTGGCTCGTTGGCTCAACTTACCTTTGATGGCGTTCGCCGCCGCCACTGCCTCCGGCGCACCGCCTGAGGTGCCAGTTACCATCGACGAAATCGCCGCCGGCATCCAGCATTACATCGCGGCGCAGGCCAACCTGCATGAT
>JAGWYX010000130.1 GCA_018969165.1 Verrucomicrobiota bacterium | reverse complement strand
GAAGCGGTAACCCAGTTCCATCTTCAATTTGCGGTTCAATATTCTCTTGTTGGTCCAACCCCGCTTGCGCTCGGCAGTCTCGGCCGCCGGGGCGAACGGCGGCATCCACTTGCCGAGCGTTTCGGATAACCACCGGAAAAAATGCAGTTGCGCCACCGGTTCGTCATCGACCGCGTGGTAAATCTCCCCCGGCCGGCCGCTCTTCAGCGCCGCGATGATGACCCCAACCACGTCGTCGAGGTGGATCATGTTCAGGATCCGCTCGCCGCGCCCTTCGATCTTGACCTCGTTCTTCAAGTATTGCTGGAACCAGTAGCCGCGGCCCGGCCCGTAAATGCCCGCCACCCGCAGGATGACCGCCGGGAATTTTCGCTCCGCCACGGCGGCGAGCAGAAGCCGCTCGGTGTCCAGCAGGACCCGGCCCGTCTCAGTTGGCGGTTCGGTGGGCGCGTCCTCTTTCAACGCCGCGCCATCGGTCTGCCCATAGACGCCGGTGCTGCCGGTATAGACATATTTCTTGGGCGGCGCGGACTTGCACCACTCGAGCAGGTGGCGGGTGCCGTCGAGGTAAACCGCGCGGTATTCAGCCGCCCCGCCGCGTCCGGCCGACGCCGTATTGGCCACCCAATCAAAGGGGCCGGGCAACCGAGCAAGGTCGGCGGGTTGAGTGATGTCGCCGACCAGCGGGCGAACGCCGGCGGCGGTCATGGCGGCATCACCCGCCATCGAGCGGCGGAGGCCGAAAACCTCGTGGCCTTGCCGGACCAATTCGGCGGCCAAAGGCAGGCCGACGTAACCGCAACCAACGATCAACACGCGCATGCGCGGATTGAACCATTCCCAGTCTGCCGGCACCAAGCCGATAATCCGTGTCGGATCCGCCGCAGGTTCCCCTCGTACCATCGCTTGAATTCCAGCCGGTGAAACGGCATCCTCGGGCAGGACCTTGCTGAAGGACATGCCTCGAATGCTGACCTCCAAGAACCGCAGTCAGCGCGCTGCCTGCTAATCCGACCGCGCCATGTCTTTCACCTCGGCGGCCTTCTTCCTGTTCCTCCCGGTCGTGTTCGCCCTGCACTGGGCGGTGCGGCGCAAGACCTGGCAGAACCTGGTGTTGCTGGTGGCCAGCTACGTCTTTTACGGCTGGTGGGACTGGCGGTTCTGCTGGCTGATGCTGGCCTCCTCCCTCATTGACTACACCGCCGGCAGCGGGATCGAGCGAACGTCGGCACCGCGGCGGCGCCAGGCCATCCTGGCGACGGCCATGAGCGCAAACCTGCTGCTGCTCGGGTTCTTCAAGTACTTCAATTTCTTCGCCGACAGCCTGGTGATCGCCTGCTCGAGCGTGGGAGTGGACCTGTCGGTCCCGGCGCTGACCATCATTCTGCCGGTCGGCATCAGCTTTTACACCTTCCAGACCATGAGCTACACGCTCGATATCTATTACGGGCGATTCCGGCCGTTGCGCAACCTGCTCGACTACCTCACTTTCGTGTCGTTCTTTCCGCACCTGGTGGCCGGGCCGATCCAGCGGGCGATCACTCTTCTGCCCCAGTTCCATGCCACGCGGGTCTTTTCGCTCGAATCGGCCCGCGAGGGTTGCCGAATGATGCTGTGGGGGCTGGCCAAGAAGATGGTGGTGGCTGACAACCTCGGGGCGATCGTCAACACCGCCTATGCAGCCGCCGACGGTGCCAGCGGCGCCGAGTTGGCTCTGGCGACCGTCTGTTTTGCGTTTCAGATTTATTGCGATTTTTCGGCCTACTCGGAAATCGCGGCCGGCATCGCCCGGCTGTTCGGCATCCAGTTGATGCGGAACTTCGCTTACCCATATTTTTCGGAGACCGTCACCGAGTTCTGGCGCCGCTGGCATATCTCGTTGACCACCTGGCTCCGCGACTACGTCTATATTCCCCTGGGCGGCAGCCGTGCCGGCCGGCTCCGCAACGCGCGCAATCTCATGTGCACCGCGCTCCTGAGCGGGTTATGGCATGGGGCCGCGTGGCACTTCGTCGCCTGGGGCGGTTTGCATGGCCTCTATCTCACCGCCGAGCGCATCGTCCGGACGCGCGGCGGCCAGGCGCGATTTGCGCGGCGGCTCGAGGAGATTCCGGGTGGCGAAGCCCTCCTGCCCGGGCCGAAGGTGGCGTTGCGCATGGCCTGGACCTTTGCGCTGGTTTGCGCGGGTTGGATTTTTTTCAGGGCCGATTCGTTTCATCAGGCCCTCACCATCTGTCAGCGCATCGCCTTCGGGCTGATCCGGCCCGACTTTTACCCCGCGCTGGCGGCCCAGGTGCGGGCCCATGTCGCCGTGCTCGGCTGCCTGGCCGGGTTCGTCGTCGTCGAATGGACACGGCGCCGGCGGTGGACCCCGCTGGCGGCAGGGACCGCCCCGTTGGTGGTCCGCTGGGCAACCTACACCGCGATGCTCTGGGCGATTCTCCTGTTCGGGACGCAGCGAATCGCTGATTTCATTTACTTCCGGTTCTGAGCGATGAAAACGTTTTGCCTTAAGGTCGTCGCCTTCCTGGCCCTCCAGGGGATGATCCTGGCGCTGCTGGGGCATCCGAACCTGCCGGGCGAATCGAATTACCTGGCGGCGACCCTCGATAAGCATAACCGGCTCGAACACACGCGCCCGCCGCGCATCCTGCTGATCGGCGGCTCCAACCTGGCCTTCGGGATCGAGTCGGATTTGCTCGCGCAGGGTCTCAGTCGCCCGGTCGTCAATATGGGTCTGATTGCCGGGGCGGGAATTCCGTTCATGCTCAACGAAGTGGCCGGGCAGGTGCACCGCGGCGACCTCGTGGTCTGCAGCTTCGAGTACGACCTCTTCGCGGGCGGGGATTACGACTTGAATCTGCGCCAACTCCTGGAACTGCGACCGCGGAGCTTCTGGTTCCTCCCCCTGTCCAAATGGAAACGGTTCCTCACCGATTACGGCATGCAAATCCTCGGCGGCGACCTCCGGCGCATGGTCTTGCCGGACCGGATCGCGTCCGGTTCGGTGCTGACGGATTTCGGTTACCAGCGCCAGGGCTTCGATGCCGACGGCAGTTACATCGGACACTACGGTAGTCCCGCCAACCTCGCCATGGTGCCGGCGAACAGTCCCCTCTTGGCGAAAAGCCCGATCCCGCCGATGACTCCATTCGTCCGCGAAAAAATCGCCCGGTTCGCGCAACTCTGTCATCAACGCGGAGCCCGCTGCCTGTTCACCTGCCCGCCGCAACCGCCGGTGTTGCTGGCGCCGATCCTGCCCGTGGTGCGCGCCAATCTGGCCGAATTGGCGACGATCCCCCATGTCCGGGTGCTGGACCAGCCCACGGACGAGACGTACCCGTTGACCGAGTTTTACGACACTCGCTACCACCTCACCCGGGTCGGAATTCTGCAACGCACCAGGAAATTGATCGCCGAATTACGCCCCTTGGTGTCCGCCAGCGAGCATGGTAAGTTCTCGAATCGGTAATGAACGACCCCGAACTATCGTGCCCAGCCGCCGTCGCCAGGCCGCCCGAGCTGCTCGCCCCGGCGGGCGACTGGGATTGCGCCCGCGCCGCGGTCGAGAACGGCGCCGATGCCATATATTTCGGCTTGGAAAGTTTCAACGCCCGTATCCGGGCCCACAACTTTACCGAGGCGGACCTGCCGCGGTTGATGGAGTTTCTGCACCGGCGCGGAGTCAAAGGTTACGTCACCTTCAACACCTTGATCTTTCAGAACGAGCTGGCCCAGGCCGAGTGTTCGCTGCGCGCGCTGATCGCCGCGGGCGTGGACGCCGCGATCGTGCAGGACGTGGGCATCTGCCGGTTGATCCGCCGGCTCTCACCGGATTTCCCCATCCACGCCTCGACGCAGATGACGATCACCAGCGCGGCCGGCGTCGAGTTCGCGCGCGAACTCGGTTGCCAACTGGTGGTCCTGGCCCGCGAGTGTTCACTCAAGGAAATCGAGAGAATCCGGAGCACGCGAGCCTCACCGCAGCCAGTCGCGGAGCCGGCAGCGGAACGGGAACCTCCCGGTGTCCCCTCACCCCGGCTCTCTCCTCCGCCGGGGGAGAGGGAGGATTCGGTTCCGCGCGGGGCGGATGCTGTCACGACTGGAAATCCTGATGCGCCCGGCGCTTCCTGCCCCTTTCCCCCACGAGTGAGCCAGGATGAGGGCAGTCCATTCTCCACTCGCAATTCTCCCTCCTCCGTCCCCGTCCCCCCAACTTCGAGTCTCCCGCTCGAAGTGTTCGTCCACGGCGCGCTCTGCGTGGCCTACTCGGGTCAGTGCCTGACCAGCGAGGCGCTGGGCGGCCGTTCAGCCAACCGCGGCGAATGCGCGCAGGCCTGCCGGATGCCCTACGACCTGATCGCCGACGGCCGGCTTGTGCCTCTGGGCGACCGCCGGTATCTGCTCAGCCCGCAGGACCTGGCCGGGCTCGAATTATTGCCGGACCTGGTGCGGGCCGGGGTGGCGTCGCTCAAGATCGAGGGCCGGCTCAAAACGCCCGAATACGTGGCGAACATCACGCGCATTTACCGGCAAGCCCTTGACCAATGCGGAACGCGGAATGCGGAATGCAAAATGGAAAACAGAAAGCGCGAAGCCACCGCGCCGCCAGGGGCGGCTTCCCGCATTCCGCATTCCGCACTCCGCGTTCCACATTACGAGCTGGCGATGGCCTTTTCGCGCGGGCTCTACACCGGCTGGTTAAGCGGTACCAACAACCAGGCCCTGGTCCACGGCCGGTTCGGCAAAAAACGGGGCGTGTTCCTCGGCGAAGTGCTCGCCGTCCGTGATGGCAAGGTCGTGGTCGCTCTGCACGGGCCGCTGAAGCCGGGCGACGGCATCGTGTTCGACGCGGGCCGTCCGGAAGAGCGCGAGGAAGGCGGCAGGGTGTATGAAGTCCAAAGTCCAAAATCCAAAGTCCGAAGTGTCGGGGCGGTTGAACTCGGCTTTGGGCGGGGCGACGTCGATTTGCGCCGGGTGCACGTCGGGGACAAGGTCTGGAAGACGAGCGATCCGGAGCTGGACCGGCGGTTGCGCCAAAGTTTTGCCGGCGACCAGCCGAAGTTCCAGCGCCCGATCCAATTTGTGGTGCGCGGTCGGGCCGGCGAGCCGATGACCGTGCTGGCCCGCGACGAACTCGGGAACGTGGCGGAGGCACGGTCCGCCATGCCGCTGGTGCTCGCGGAGCGACAACCACTGAACGAGCCGCGATTGGTGGCCCAACTCGGCCGGCTCGGGGGCACGGCCTTCCGCCTCGAGGGCCTCGACAGCCAGCTCGAAGGCGACTTGATGCTGCCGGTGAGCGAATTGAACCGGCTGCGCCGCGAACTGGTCCGGCAACTGGAGGAACGCCGCGCGCAATCGCCCCGGTGGACGGTGACGGATTTTAAATTTCAGATTTCAGAATGCGGATTGGACTCAAAGGCGTCCGCGGCCATACTTCCTTCCAAGCCGCAAGCCGCAAGCCGCAAGCCGCGATTAATTGTCCTGGTCCGGAACCTTGCGCAGCTCGACGCCGCGCTCGCAGCGGGCGTCGAGACGGTTTACTGCGAATTCGAGGATCCGAAGAAATACCGCGACGCCGTCCAGCGATTTCGCCAAGCCAGACCGCCGTTGGTCGCGTGCCCGGGACGGCTTCAATCCGAAATCGCCAATCGGAAATCTGAAATCTTCGTCGCTCCTCCCCGCATTTTCAAAACCGGCGAGGAATGGATCCTCAAGCAGGTGCGCTCGAGCGACGCCGACGGTTACCTGGTCCGGAATTACGACCACTTGAACTACTTCGCCGGTGAGCGGCGGGTCGGCGATTTCTCGCTGAACGTCGCCAACGCGCTGACGGCGGAGTATTTCATCGGGCGGTTTGGCCTCGAACGCGTCACGGCGTCCTACGATTTGAACTGCACGCAGCTCGAAGCGTTGTTGCAGGCGGCGCCGCCCGAGTGGTTCGAGATCACAATCCACCAGCATATCCCGATGTTTCACATGGAACACTGCGTGTTCTGCGCCTTCCTGTCGAGCGGGACCGATTACACCAATTGCGGCCGGCCGTGCGACCGGCACGACGTGAAGCTGCGCGATCGCGTCGGCGCCGAGCATCCGGTCAAGGCCGACCTGGGCTGTCGCAACACGGTGTTCAACGCGGTGGCGCAGACGGGGGCGGAGTATGTCGCGCGGATGCGGGCGCTGGGCGCGCACCGGTTCCGGCTCGAGTTCCTGAACGAAACTCCGGACCACGTCACGCAGACCATCCTGCGGTACCGGCAACTGCTCGAGGGGACGCTCACCGGCGCGCAACTCTGGCGCGAACTGAAACTGGTCCATCAACTGGGCGTCACGCGCGGGGCGATGGAATCCTGAGTTCGAGGGAGGCGCGCCTCGCTTATCGGGGCAGCAGGTTGCCTTCCTGCCGCCAGGCGTTCGCGCCCACCTCGGCCGCGACCACGAATGGCATCTCGGCCGCGCTGAGGTCGCTGCCGGTCAAGTGGACCCGCTCGGTTTGCGCGCCGCCCAGCCGCAGAAACCGCCGGGTGCCCGGTCGCGCGCGCAGGCCGCGCAACAAACAATCGCGCGCCGACCGCAGATCGAACACCGGCGCGTCGCCGCTGGGTGGGGCCGCAATCACTGTCCGCAGATCGGCCCCGCGGACCTCGTCGAGGACCACCGCCGGCCGGGCATCGGCGGCTGCCAAGCCGAGGTCCACGTCGTCGAGCATCAATTCAGCCACGTGGCGGCAATACAGCCCGTAAGCCGGCAATTCGCCGAACTGGTCGCCGTCCGGATACGCGTTTTCCATCTCCGGCACCTCGCGCCGGGCGACGTCAGCTCCAGCGCCGCCACGCGCGGTCAGGCGCAGGCCGCGGAGGGTCACCCCTCGCACCGGGTGGCCGGGAATGCCGGTGATCGAGGAGGTCAAGGCCGCGTGGGTGGCAACGATGTTGGCGAGGACAACGTCCGCCAGCTTACCGGCGGTTGGCGCCGGCTGGGATCGCCCCCGGTTTCCGAGCCGGATGAAGATGGGCACGCGCACATCGGCCACGGTCAGGTTGGACACTGCGACTCGTTCGAGATGGCCGCCATCGACCATCTCGAGGGACACCCCCGAGGTCGGGGCGCGGCCCCAGAGGTCGGACCGGGCGAACACGGCGCAGTTGCTGAAGGCGATATTGCGGAAATCGCCGCTGGATTCAGTACCGAGCTTGAGCGCATTGCAGGCGGTGGTGAGCACGCAGTTGGTCACCGTCACGTTCTCGGTCGAGCGCCGGTAGCCGAGCGCATAACTGGCCTTGGGCACGATCGCGTCGTCCCACGATTCCACGTCGCAATTGGCGATGCGCACGTCCCGGCAGCAGTCCGGATCGATCCCGTCGCAATACCCATTCCGAATGGTCACGCCGAAGATGTCCACGTGATCGCAGCCCAGCAGCGAGATGTTGTAATTCGGGGAGTTGAGGATGGTCAGGTCGCGGATGCGGATTTGGTGGCATAGCTTCAGCGCGATCGGCTTGGGACCGCCCCGCTTGCTCCGATTGCCGTCGATCCGCCCGGGCCCGAGCAAGGTGACCTGTTCCAGGTCGCGCCCGCGCAGGAGGGCGAAGTTAAAATCGGTCGTCTCGCTATCCGCAAACGAGTGATAGCTCAACCGCTCGAGCGGGTCGAAATCAGCGTCGTCCGGGCTGGCGATCAACGTGGCGCCCGCTTCGAGCTGGACGACCACATGACTCCGCAGCCGCAGCGTGCCGGAGAGATAATCGCCCGGCGGAAAATACACCCGCCCGCCGGATTTCCCGGCCGCGTCGATCGCCGACTGGAGGGCGCGGGTGTCTTTGTGGCGGGCGTTGCCCCGGGCGCCGAATTTGCGGACGTTGAACGTCGCGACTGCCGGCCCGGTGGACGCGGCGGCAATCGAGTTCGCCAGCCGCCAGCCGCCGGTGAGCGCCAGCGGCGCCAGCAAGACGGGTGAACGCTGGAGAAAGCCGCGGCGGGTCAGGTGCATCGAGTTCGGAGTGGTTGAATTCTGAAACCTGGGGCGATCAAGTCAAGTCTGCGCGTTCGTTTCGCCGCCTGCCTCCCATGAACCGCCAGAACGGCCGCCAGGTTTTGGAGTGCGCCAGTCCTCTGGCGCT
>JAGWYX010000129.1 GCA_018969165.1 Verrucomicrobiota bacterium | reverse complement strand
TTGCCCAACCCGGGAAGGGGAGCCCGCGCAGGTTCCGCGCCAGCCGCACGCGACTGGACAACACGATCCGGTCATGGGGGCCGACCCGTTTGCTGGCGGCGGCCGGAGAACTGAGGAAATCGTTGAGCGTCATGGCCTCACTCCGCCGGGGCCGGGCCGCCCTCCTCCTTGAGGTGCTTCATCTCGTCGCGCAGCGTGGCGGCCGCCTCGAAGTCCTCGGCGGCGACGGCCTTGTCGAGTTTCTTTTGCAGGCCCTTGAGTCGGTCGGTCAGGTTCTGCGCGGGGCGAAAGCCGTGCGGCACTTTGCCGACGTGGCGGCTGCCCTTGTGCATCGTTTTGAGCAAACCCCGCAGCGGCTCGGCGAAGGCGCCGTAGCATTCCGGGCAGCCCAGGCGCCCCATCTTCTTGAAGTCCGCCTGGGTGAAGCCGCAACTCGGGCACCGCAATTCCGCCCCGGTCGCGGCGGGTTCATCCGGCTCGGTCGCGACGCCCAATCCCAGCAGCAGGTTGGCCAGCGAGTAAGTCGCCGCGTCGTCCACGCCTTTGGCCTTGGCGCAGGCCTCGCACAAGTCAACCTTGCGCACCTCGCCGCCTTCGATGTTGCTCAGGTGGACCTTGGCTTCGTTCTTTTTGCAGATTTCGCAGACCATCGGTTCAAGACTCGTTCTGACCGTATATCGGCTGAATGTCGGGTTTAGTCAAGGCGCCGTCCGTTCCGGTGGCGACGCCTCGCTGGAGTCCTTGAATTGTGAAACTTGCTGTCATCAAGTCAAGTTTTGGCGCCCTTCCGCCGTCTGTGTTATCCGTCCCAAGGACTCCGTAAGCGAGGCGCGCAGAGGGAACGGACGGAGGAAAAGAACAACCGACGATGCATGACAAAGGTGACTTGAGGTCCGAGGCGCGCCTCGCTAGATCGGTTCCCCGGATACCCGGGTCAAGGCCCGGTAGCGCTGGATCAGGTCCCGCGTCACTGCCCCCGGCCGGCCGGTGCCGATGACGCGGCCATCGATCTTGACGACCGGGATCAACTCCGCCCCCGTGCCGGTGAGGAAGCACTCGTCGGCATTGAACAGGTCGTAGCGTGTGAGGTTCGGCTCGGAAACTCTCAGGCCAGCCTCGGCGGCCAGCTCGAGGACGACCCCGCGGGTGATGCCGTAGAGTGCGCCAGCGGACAGCGGCGGGGTTTGCAGGTGCCCGGCCTTGACGATGAAAACATTGTCCCCGGTGCACTCGGCCACGAACCCCTCGGCGTTGAGCATCACCGCCTCCTCGCAGCCGGAGTTGTTGGCCTCGATCTTGGCCAGGATGTTGTTGAGGTAATTGAGCGATTTGATGGCCGGGTTCAACGCGCTGTGCAGGTTGCGGGTCGTCGGCACGGTTACGATGGTCAGTCCCCGGTCGTAGTATGCCGGCGGGTAAAGCTGGATCTTGTCGGCGATGATGATCAGCGACGGTTTGCGGCAGCGGTTGGGGTTCAGGCCGAGCGTGCCCACCCCGCGCGTGACCAGGAGCCGAATGTAACCGTCGCGGAGATGATTGCGCCGGCAGGTCGCGACCACCGCGCGCACAATCGCCGCCCGCGAGTAAGGGATGTCCAGCAGGATGGCCTTGGCCGAGCAAAACAGTCGCTCGATGTGCTCCCGGAGCTTGAATACGCGACCGTGGTAAGCCCGGATGCCCTCGAAAATCCCGTCGCCGTACAGGAGACCGTGGTCAAACACCGAAATCCGCGCCTGGTGCTCGCGATAATATTTGCCGTCGATGAAAATGTGCATGTTGCAAAAACCGCCGCCAAACTAAGGTAATCGCCCTCCCGGACGCAATGTTATTAACGGATGCGGCCGTCCACCAGCTCGGCCACGCGGGGCGCGCGAGTCGCGACCTGGGGATCGTGCGTGGCGATGATGAGCGTCACCTGCCGATCCTCCCACAGGGACGCCAGCAACTGGATGATCTGCGCGCCCGTCTGTGAATCCAGGTTCCCGGTCGGCTCGTCGGCCAGTAATACGTCCGGTTGATTCATGAGCGCCCGCGCGATGGCGACCCGCTGCTGCTCGCCGCCGGACAGTTCGGCGGGCCGATGGTCGGCGCGTTCGGCCAACCCGACGCGGGCCAGCAACTCGCGCCCGCGGGCCTCGGCCTCCGGCACCCGGGTCCGGGCCAGGCGGGCGGGCAGGCAGACGTTCTCCAGGGCGTCCAGTTCCGGCAGCAGGTGGTAGGCCTGAAACACAAAGCCGATGCGCCGATTGCGGAACTGGGTCAACGCCGCATTGCCCAGGGTGGCCAGGTTCCGTCCATCGAACCAGATGTGCCCGGCGTCTGGCACGTCCAACCCGCCGAGCAGATGGAGCAGGGTGCTCTTGCCGGCGCCGGACGCTCCACGCAAGACCAGGAACTCCCCGCGCGCCAGGCTCACGTCCACTCCGCGCAAGACCGCCACGGCGCGGTTTCCCAGGCGGTAGCTCTTGGTCAGCGCGGTGGCCCGCAGCAGATCCGCCGCGGGGGCGGTTGCCGCCGCCGGTGCGGGATCGGTGGGTCGCGCCATCCAGGAGTCATTCATGGCGCAGGGCCTCCACGGGTTTGAGCCGGGCCGCGTTCCAGGCCGGCAATACCCCGGCCAGCAGACAGATCAGCAGCGAGCCGCCGCAGATAATCACCAGATCGCTCGGAATCAGGAACGCCGGCAGCTCGGCGAAGTTGTAAATCGACCGGGGAAACAGCTCAAAACCCGTGGCCCGCCGCATGAATTCCAGGAATTCGTTGCGGTACGACACCGCCAGCAGCCCCAGCCCCAGCCCGGCGGCCACGCCCAGGATTCCGACCATGAGACTCTGGCTCAGAAACAGCCAAAGGATCTGCGCGCGGCCGGCGCCCAGGGCCTTGAGGGTGCCGATCTCGCGGGTCTTCTGCACCACGAAGGTGATCAGCGCGCTGGTGATCCCGAACGCCGCGACGATCGTGATGAAAAACAACAGGTAAAACATCATGTTCTTCTCCACCACCACCGCGTTGAGCAGGTGCGAATTGGCCGGGTCTTCCGCCCAGGTGGTGACGGTGTAGCGGCGACCCAGTACCCGTTCCAATTGCCGCTTCACGGCGTTGGCCTGGAAAGGATCGCGGAGCGTCACCATCAGCCCCTGGACCGAGTCGCCGAAATCAAACAACTCCTGGGCGCTCTCCAGCGAGCAGACCACCACGCCGGCGTTGTATTCATAATAGCCAACGTCGAAAATCCCTTTCACGGTGAAGTCCCCGGGCAGGACGACCTCCTCCTGGCCATTGGTCCGACTGGACTGCATTTTCTGCAGATAGATCGGCGAATATACCGCGAGATGATCGCCCACCGCCAAATCCAGTTCCTCGGCCAGGTCGCTGCCCACCAGCAGCCCGTCGGTACCGTCGAGGTCGAAGCTCCCTTGCTGGATGCTGCGCGGCAGGACGCTGACCTTCCCCTCCCGTTCGGGATCCGCGCCCCGCAGGAAAACCGGTCGCACCACCGACTGACCGCGCGCCGGCTCGGTCTGCAGCAAGGCATAATCCATCAGGAATGGCGCCACGCCCTTGACCTCGGGATTGGCCGCCACCGCTTGCATCGCCCCGGCGTAGTCGGTCATTCGGGTCGGACGCTGATCGATCTTCAGGTGCGCGTTGAACCCGAGAAACTTGTCGCGCAACTCCCGGTCGAACCCGCTCATGACGCTGATGACAATGATCAGCACGGCCACGCCGAGCATGACGCCGATCACTGAAATGAGCGTGATAACGGAAACGAACGTGCGCTTGGGCCGCAGATAACGCAGGGCCAGCAGCAGTTCGAACGGCAAGCGTGACATCGCGCGCCGCCTATGCCGGCAGGCATCGTTGCGCGACGATCGAGGTCGGGCGTCGCGGATCCGGCGGCTTCGCATTGCCGCCTCGCGTGGCCACCGCTCCTGGCCCGGCCAGGTGCCGCGGCACCGCGAGTCGCACGCCCTCCGCCGCGCGCAAGGTGGATGGCGCCCACTCGCTCCGCGGGCGGGCCCGAATGTCCCGAGTCATCATGGACCAAGCTTCTCTCGAACGGAAACCGCCGTCAAGAAAGCCGCGATCCTGGGCTCGCGTCGGCCGCGGTCCCCGCTCCCCGTCGATTGCGATCTATTCCTCCGCCTGGCTGAGCCGCGCCAGTACGCTGAAATCCTCCAGCGTGGTGGTATCGCCCTTGATCTCGGTGCCCGCCGCGATCTGCTTGAGCAACCGGCGCATGATCTTTCCAGACCGCGTTTTGGGCAGGGCCTCGGCGAACCGGATGTCATCCGGCTTGGCCACCGGTCCGATCTCCTTGGCCACGTGGTCGCGCAGTTCGCCGCGGAGTTCCGGTGTCGCGTGCACGTCGGTCTTGAGCGTCACGAACGCGACCAGGGCCTGGCCCTTCAACTCGTCGGGCCGGCCCACCACCGCCGCCTCGGCCACCTTGGAATTGCTCACCAGCGCGCTCTCGACTTCGGCGGTGCCAATGCGGTGGCCGGCCACGTTCAGGACGTCGTCGATCCGGCCCACGATCCAGAAGTAGCCGTCGGGATCCTGGCGACAGCCGTCGCCGGTAAAGTAGCTGTGCTTGATTTCGCTCCAATAGACCTCGCGGTAGCGCTGGGGATCGCCCCATATCCCGCGCAGCATGCTCGGCCACGGCCGGCGGATGACCAGCTTGCCGCCCGTGCCGCGCGGGACCGGATTGCCCTGGTCGTCCACCACCTCCGGCAGGACCCCGAAGAATGGCAGCGTCGCCGAGCCCGGCTTGGTCGGGGTCGCCCCCGGGAGGGGTGTGATCATGATGTTGCCGGTTTCCGTCTGCCACCAGGTATCGACGATCGGGCAGCGTTTGGCGCCGATCACCCGGTGGTACCAGATCCAGGCCTCGGGATTGATCGGCTCGCCGACCGTTCCCAGCAGGCGCAGCGAGCTGAGATCGTGTTTGCGCGGCCAGTCCTCGCCCCATTTCATGAACGCGCGGATGGCCGTCGGCGCCGTGTAGAGCACGGTCACCCCGTACTTCTCGACGATGCGCCAGAACCGGTCCGGCTCGGGGAAATTGGGCGCGCCTTCGTACATCAAACTCGTGGTCCCGTTGGCCAGCGGCCCATACACGACGTAGCTGTGCCCGGTCACCCAGCCGACGTCGGCGGTGCACCAATACACGTCGGTTTCGCGCAGATCGAACACGTAGCGGGTCGTCATCCGGGCGGCGAGCAGGTAGCCGGCGGTGGTGTGGAGCACGCCCTTGGGCTTGCCGGTCGAGCCGCTGGTGTAGAGAATGAACAACGGGTGCTCGCTCTCCAGTTGGGCCGCCGGACAATGCGCGCCGACATACTCCAGTTCCCGGTGCCACCACACGTCCCGGTCTTCCTCGATGTGAATGTCGTTGCCCGCGCGCCGCAGGACGATCACCCGCTGGACCGACTTGGCCAGCCGGTCGCCGCTGGCGTCCCGCAGCCCCAGGGCCTCGTCCACGTTCTTCTTGAGCTGCACCACGCTGCCGCGGCGAAACCCGCCGTCGGCCGTGATCACCAGTTTGGCCTGCGAATCGCAAATGCGATCGGCCACCGATTGCGCGCTGAACCCGCCAAACACCACCGAGTGCACCGCGCCAATCCGCGCGCAGGCCAGCATCGCGATCGCCGCCTCGGGCACCATCGGCAAGTAGATGATCACGCGGTCGCCCTTGGCAATGCCGTTTCGCTTCAGCACGTTGGCGAACTGGCAAACCTCCCGGTGGAGCTGCTGGTAGGTCAGCACGCGTTCTTCGCCGGGCTTGCCCGGCGCCGCCGGTTCGCCTTCCCAGACCAACGCCGCCCGGTTGGCCGTCGGGGTGCCGAGGTGGCGATCCAGACAGTTGTAACACACGTTCAGCCGTCCGCCGACAAACCACTTGGCAAACGGCTCGTTCCACCGCAGGACCTTCTTCCAAGGCCTGAACCAGACCAATTCGTCCTTGGCCTGGCGCCCCCAGAATCGTTCAGGCGCCTGAATCGATTCGCGGTAGAGCTGGCGATACTGCGCCAGAGACTTGAGGTGGGCGCCGCGGGCAAAGGCCTTGGGCGGCGGGAAAACGCGGGCCTCGTGCAGGACGGACTCGATGTTCGGGGCGGACTTGTCGGTTTGGCTCATAAAGGAGACCGGGCCATCTTATGAGCGCACCCCAAGCCGTCAACAGTTGTTTCGGCACCTTTGCATTGTCGGGCGGCTGGCACCCGGTTATACCTCACGGGTGTCCAAACAGCGCCTGGCCTCATTGGACGAATTGCCCGAAGGTGGCACCGCCAAATTCGAATTCGTCCACGACGGCATCCGCTTCAACGGATTCGTCGCGCGGGTGCGCGGACAGGTCGTTGCCTATGAAAACCTGTGCCGGCACCTGCCATTGGCGCTGGATGGCGGCGACCACGGCTTCTTCACCCCGGATGGCAGGTGCTTCGTCTGTCGGAACCACGGGGCGATCTTCGAGCCGTTGACCGGCCTGTGCGTGCGCGGACCCTGCCAGGGAGCGAGGCTGAAGCCCTTGCCCATCGAGGTGGCCGACGGCGCGATTTGGCTGACGGATGCGGGTTCGGCCGGCTGATCGCGCCCCGCCCGCCAACGGTCCGTCCCTCCCCGCGGTTTTCAATCCACCCGCCACCAGCCCGTCTTGAGATGGGCGGGCATGGCTCGCGTGATGGGGAAGTCCGGCGGCTGCGGCGCGTAATGGAACGCCTCGACCGATCTGCCTCCGGCGCGGATGGCGCCTGCAATCCGATGGACGAACGCGTCCGCGCTCAGCCGGAGGGCGTTGGTCGAGGCGAACAAAATGCCGCCGGGCTCGAGCACCGGCAGCGCCGCCGTCACCAGCTCGCCATAGTCCTGCTCGGCGCGAAAAACGCCGTGGGCCCTCGATCTCGAGAAGGTGGGCGGGTCCAGCAGCACCGCGTCGAAACGCTGCCCGCGTTTCGCCCACCGGCGCAGCCAGTCAAACACGTCGCCCCGGCGGAACTCGTGAGCCGCGGCATCGAGGTCGTTGAGGGCGAAGTTTCGCCGCCCCCACTCGAGATACTTGCCCGAGAGGTCCAGGCTCGTCACCCGCGCGCCGGCCCGGGCGGCGCACACCGAGAACCCGCAGGTGTAGGCGAACGCGTTCAAGACCGTCCTTCCCGTCAGGCCCGATTTGAACAACGGCATATCGGCGTCGAGGTGGTTCCGCAACAGCCGGCGGCGATTGTCGCGTTGGTCAAAGAACAGCCCCACCGAGTAACCTTCGGTGAAGCGCAGCTCGAATCGCAGCCCGTTTTCCCGCACGATCAACGGTTCTGGCGCACCTTGCCCAAGCACCCGCGCGGGCGAGCCCGTGCCGGCCGCGACGCCGCGCACCTGCCGTTCGAGCGGCTTATGATAAGCGCCGCGCAAACCCAGCGCGGCCAGCCACCCCGCCAGCACCCGGCGCTGGTCCGCGGCGAGCGCCGGCGCGGATTGCGACAGCAGAAAATCGCCCGCGCGATCCAGATGCCATCCGGGCCAGCCGTCGGCGGCGCCGTGGACCAGTCGGAATACGTCGGTCGTCGCCGGATCAATCAGCGCTTGCCGCAAGGCCAGGACCGGGTCGGCCGCAAATTCGACCGGGGCGACCAACTTCAGGTCGTGTCCGGTCGCCGGATGGCCCAGCACCAATTCGCCCGCGTGCAGGCAGAGGCGCGGGTGGGGACCGCCCCCGTAAAGGTCGTCTCCCAGGATCGGAAAACCGTTTGCCGCCGCCTGCACCCGGATTTGATGGGTGCGACCGGTGACGGGCTGGGCCTGGATCTCGGTCCAGCCCTCCGCCGTCCGACCCGCCAGCCCGAACCGCGTCCGGGCGCGCGCCCCCGTCGCCCCGCGCGGCCGGCTGACATACCTTTCGCCCACGCGGACGATGACCGAATCCGCCTCGAACTCCGCTTTTGCCCAGGGCCGGTCGGTGAGGAGCCAATATCGCTTGCGAACCGTGTGCGCGGTGAACTGCTGCGTCAGGGAGCGGTTGGCCAGGGGAGTTTTACCGAAGACCAGCACTCCCGAGGTTTCCTTATCGAGCCGATGAACGATGGCCAGGCGGGCCCAGCGCGGCTCGCGCTGGCGCAGCCAGTCGTAG